>DATNEC010000240.1:0-12225 GCA_035606815.1 Pirellulales bacterium | reverse complement strand
TTGAAGCCTTGGCGCAACGGTTCGGCGGCTTTGTCGCCAGTTCCGACGCCCACGGCATGCCGGGCCAGCCGCGCAGCGGCCTGTGGCGAATTCGCGTGCCCGCCGCGCGCTTTCAGCCCTTGCTCGACGCGATCCGTCCGTTGGGAGAAATTCGTCGGATCAGCACGAATTCGGACGACGTGAGCGAGGAATTCTACGACGTCGAAGCCCGCATGCGCAACAAAAAACAAGAGGAATCCCGGCTCTTGAAGCTGCTGGAAGACCGCACGGGCAAGCTCGAAGAAGTGCTGGCCGTCGAGCGAGAAATCGCCCGCGTGCGCGGCGAGGTCGAGCAGCTTGAGGGCCGACTGCGGGTGTTGACCGATTTGACGTCGCTTTCGACGATCACGCTACAAGTCCAAGAGATCGCCGCCTATCAGCCCGAGCAGGCCGCGACCTTCGGCGCACGCCTGGCGCGCAGTTTCAATGGCTCACTGAGTTCGCTCATCGCGGCGGCGGAAGCGCTGGCCGTATTCATCGCCGGATCGGCGCCGTGGCTGGTCGTGCTGGCCGGCGGATTGGCGGCCGTCTTGGCGGCGCGGCGGCAAATCGGCCGATGGCGGACTCGTGCAGCGCCCATTGCCTAAGGCATTGCGCCTCGGGCATTTATCCGCGAGTTGGAGCAGGTTTGCGGATTCGCTCGACCCACAGGCCCAGCACTCCGCCGACAAGCGCCCCGAGTGGGGGCCCGAGAAACACGGTTCCGTCGCAAGCACTGAGTTCAGCGAATGAACTCGCGATTGCCCCCATTATGGCCAGGGCGACTCGCCAGCGAATCCAGCCGGCAACAAGCGAGGCGCCAATCGCCGCGCCGAGTCCCGCGCCGATGCAAGCGAAGTCGTCTGGCTCCGCCGTGGGAACCCAACCCTGACCTCGTTCGCGGAGCGCGGAAGCCAACATGATGCCCCCGCCGAGCACTGCGCCGGCGAGTCCACCCGCCAAAAACGCGCGGACTTTAGTGCGAACGGCAATTTCAGTAGCCTGCGCCTGGAGGCGCTTTTCGTCCATGCCCGAATTGTAACCACCCGCTGGCGCCTCGGCTTCCCACAGTTCCAAAAAAGGGACCACCAGAATGCGTCCTTTTTTTCCGGGATCCTCAGCGGAATCTGTGAGTGATTTTAAGCCGTAAGACGAGGTTGCGGTGCGTTTTCGTAGGCACGGCCGGGCAGTGAATGGCGCAAAGGCGCAACCAAAGAAGGTGCAGCACAAGTGTTCGATGGATCTTGGCTGCATTCATTGCCCCGCAATTCCTCAGAAAACGCACCGTTGAGATGCTCGCCGACGAAAAACCGCGCACGGATTCCGCCGAGGAACCTTTTTCCGGAACCCGGGTCTTGAATGGCTCTTCTCTCACCGCGCCGCATAGCGAACGCCCGTGGCTTTCGTCTTGCGACGATAGATCTTGTCAGTGCTGGTCACGTACAGCGTGTCGAGCTTGGGGCCGGCGAAAATGACATTCGACAAGAAGGCCGGCTGCGGCTTGAGAATCACGCCGCACGAGCGGCCCGTGGGGTCGAAGACTTGCAAGCCGGCGTAGGTCGCCGCATACAACCGGCCCGCGGAGTCGACCGTTAACCCGTCCGCGCCACTTGCTTCGCGGCCGCCGACCAATCGGGCCGCGTAGTACGGTTCCTTGAATTTCAGCCCGCCGTCGGCTTCGACGCGAAACGTCCACAAGTATTGGCCCAGCGTGTCGGCCACGACTAGCGTTCCCTGATCGGGCCAAAGAATGATGCCATTGGGCCGCTCGATCCCTTCATCGGCGACCCGTTTTTCGCCCTGCGGGCTGACGTACCACACGCGGTGGTTGGCCGGATCGGTGAAATAGATGGCGCCGGCGCCGGTCACGACGAGGTCGTTCGACTCGACTCCTTCGACGATCGTCGTCGCGCGGCCGGCCTGGTCGAACGCCACGATCCGCTGCTTGCCGTTTTGGCAGCCGTACAGGCGGCCGTCGGGGCCGAACATCAGTCCGTTGGTCGAAAAGCTGTCTTCCACGAACACGCCGACCTTGCCGCCGGCGCCCAACTTGTAAATGCGGTGATTCGGCACGTCGGTGAAATACAGATCGCCGCGAGAATCGACCGCCGGCCCCTCGGTGAACTTGTAGCCCGAGGCGACAAGCTCCCAGCCTTGGCCCTCGAGCAAGACGTCGGAAAGCGGCATGTCCTGGGCCGTCGCGACCATTGGCAGGCACGCACTCAAGCCGATCCAGAACCGGAGCCAAAATTGCCTCATTGTCGCTGTCTCAGCCATCCGCTTCCGCCATTCGATAGATGAACGCCCCGATCGCGATGGCCCGCGAGCTATTTCGCCTTCGTTTCCGCGGGCTTGTAGTCTTTCCACAACCAACGCAGCGAATCGGGCAGGATCGCGCCGCCTTGTTTGCCGTTGTGCCCGCCGTCGCCGAACACGAATTGGTAGTCGTACTTGGCGAACTTGAGCGCCGCGGCCATCTGCTGGTTGGCCAGCGGCCAGTTCCCGTGCAGGTTGTCCAAATCGCCCGAACCGTCTTGCAAGAAGACCTTGATCGGCTTGCGTTCGGTTTTGCGAATCAGTGCGGGGTAAACGTGTCCGCCGCGGATGTTGGTGAAGCTGCCGACGTGGCTTAGCACTCTGCGAAAGGCGTCGGGACGCTCCCAAGCGACCGTGAAGGCGCAAATCCCGCCGGAACTGATCCCGCAGATCGCGCGGCCCTCGGGATCGTCGGTCAGCTTGTACTCCTTGGAAACCTCCGGCAACATCTCTTCGAGCAAGAACCGGGCATACTGGTCGCTCAGCGTGTCGTATTCAAAGCTACGGTTTTTGCGCGACATCTCGCCCGGTTTGGTGGGCGGAATCTCGCCGGGGTTGATGAAGACGCCGATCGTGACCGGCATTTCGCCCTTGTGGATCAGGTTGTCGAACACGATCGGCACGCGAAAGTCGCCCTTCTCGCGCTGGTAGTTCCCGCCGTCCTGAAAGACCATCACGCAGGCCGGCTGCTCGGCCTTGTATTGGGCCGGCACGTAGACCCAATAATCTCGCTCCGTGCCGGGAAAGACCTGGCTGGTCCAATGTTTCTGGGTCACTTTTCCTTGCGGCACGCCTTCGTGCCGCTCGGAATCGGGGCCGTGCTTGTAATCGTCGGCCGCCTGTGCAACGGACGCCGCGACCAAAATCAGTCCTGCAAACGCGAGGCGCTGGAACATCGAGTCTCTCCAAGGATCCCGCCGAGAAACCGCGGCCGGGCGGCCGCGAACCGCGGTTAAGGCTAATCGCGCCCCGCGCCGATCGCAAGTGGCCCACGGCCGAGCAGCGGCCCTTTGGCAATGCGATCCGGCGAAGCTGTGTAGTTGGCTAGCGCCGTTCTGGGTGGGGATGCTCCCACGTTGTACTAGACAACTCTCTTCCACTCTGTCGCCCCTGACGGGGCTACGATTGGTTTCTCATCGACCAATCTCCAGGGGCTCGCGCCCCTGGCTACATTCTCTCGCCGCTCCGCGGCTATATCCGGCGATTCCCAATGGCTGCCGGTGGCGGTGGCAGTCCCGTAGGGACGACAGATAGTTGCCAGGGCGCGAGCCCCTGGAATCAAGCGTGTAGCATAACGAGGGCCGCGTTCCGGCATTTCCGAACGATAGTCCCCCAAGCCGCCATCAGGCTATCATCAAGGCGGCGTCTTCGTTGGCCGTGCGCGGCTTGGCCTGGCGCCGTTCACGAAGACGGCCATTTGTTGCGAGGCAATCTTCGTCCGAATTGGCCATCTTGGGAAAGTTGGCAAACTTCTTCCTCGACCCGAAGGGGTCATATTCGTCAACGCCGGGTCGAAGCCCTGAGAGATCGGAACGTGTGGTTTTGTCGTTGACCCCAATGGGTCAGACGCGCCGCCGTCTTCGTTCGCCCGTGAGCGGCTTGGCCTGGCGCCGTTCACGAAGACGGCCATTTGTTGCGAGGCAATCTTCGTCAGCGTTGGCCATCTTGGGAAAGTTGGCAAACTTCGGGAGCGATTCTCATTGCGGCACGCGCCCGCCCCCTTGACGACCCGTTATGTCCGAATGTATATAACGAGCGTCGGGGCCGCCGGCAACGGCAACGCAGGAACGACGGGGCCTCTCCTCCTATCGCGCGATCGAGAACAAAGGAAAACCCATGCCCATTTCGCGCCGCGGTTTCACGCTGGTCGAGCTGCTGGTGGTGATTGCCATTATCGGCTTGCTCGTGGCGCTGTTGCTGCCCGCGGTGCAAGCCGCGCGCGAGGCCGCCCGCCGCGCCGACTGCACCAACCACCTCAAGCAGATCGGGCTGGCGATGCAGAACTACCATAGCGCCTACAATACGTTCCCCCCCGGGCGGCTGCGCTGCGACACGCTACCCGCTCAAGGCCGCTGTTTCTCGGCCTATTCCATGCTGCTGCCATTTCTCGAAGCGGAAAACGTCTACCAGTCGATCAATTTTTTGGCGAACCCCGACACGGCCGATCCGCTCTACGGCGACGTGAACGCCACCGCCCGGTTCACGCACATGGGCGTGCTGCTCTGCCCAAGCGACAGTTGGCACATCATGCAGGCCGGCTGCGAGGTGCATAACTATCCGCTGTGTACGGGCAACACGTTTCCGGTCTCGCCGCAGAACCCTTCGGGCGTGCCCGTGACCGGCGTGTTCTTCGAGAATTCGCACATCGGCTTCGCCGACATTCGCGACGGCAGCAGCCAGACAGCGTGCATCGGCGAAAACACGCTTTCGATTCCCGGCATGGGCGAAGGCCCGACGGGCGTTTGGAACGGCCAGCCGACGCAGGGCTTCGTACTCACCACGGGCAACGACAACAATTCGAATGGGCCGGAGTTGACCAGTTATCCGGGCCAATGCGCCCCAGGCAATCTGCTTCAGCAGACGCGCGGCAGCAAATGGCTCTACGGCGCGCCGGGCCACTCGATGTACAACCACATCCGGCCGCCCAACGACTCGAACGTCGATTGCCGCGGCGGCTTGCCGCACAGCAGCCGCTCCGACCAGTGGTGGATCCGGCTCTCGCACAACATCGCCGCCCACAGTTATCATCCCGGCGGGGTCAATGCTCTGTTTTGCGACGGCCACGTGCAGTTCGTTTCGCAAAGCATCAACCTGTTCATCTGGCAAGCGCTGGGCAGCCGCAGCGGCGGCGAGTCGGCGGGCGAGTTTTAGATCTCAAGCAATCGGAATGTGCCTGATCTTCTCCGCGCCTCCGCGTGAGTCCTCTTCTTTCACAAGGCGAAGCGCACGCGGAGTCGCGGAGCCGCGGAGGAGAAGAAGCGGGATTTTCGCGGCCTCGAACGTCGAGTACGATTGCGGGGTCGTTTCCAAGTACGAGAGACAAACGCTCCAAAGCTGAAAGCCCCCCTTTGAACGCTCCCGGTGAACGCATCATCCTGGCCGCGGGCCGGCATCTGCAATTGGTCCGGCAAGGCCACTGGGAATATGCCGACCGCACGAGCGCCCGCGAGGCCGTGGCGCTGGCGGCGGTGACCGACGAGGGGGAGTTGCTGCTTGTGGAGCAATATCGCATTCCGGTCGGCCGCCGCGTGATCGAGTTGCCCGCCGGCTTGGTGGGCGATATTGCCGGCGAAGAAGATGAGCGCTTGGAGACGGCGGCCGGGCGCGAGCTGTTGGAAGAGACCGGCTACCGGGCCGCCCGGCTCGAATTGCTGACGAGCGGCCCGCCATCCGCGGGCATGGCCAGCGAGATCGTGGCCTTCTTTCTGGCCAGCGGGCTGGTCAAAGTCCACGATGGCGGCGGCGACGAAGGCGAAGACATCACCGTGCATGCCGTGCCGCTGGCCGGCATCGAAGACTGGCTCGACCGGCAGGGCGCCGCCGGATTGTTGATCGATCCCAAGATATACGCCGGGTTGTACTTTGTCGGTCGGCGTTGATCGCGCTCATCGGCGCCGTCAATGCAGGGACTGCAACGGCTCGTGAGCCAGACAGGAGTGTCTGGCCCACCGGAATGCCCACGATGCCACCGCTATTTCTTCGGCCCAACAAGTTCGATGAAGTTGCCGTCCGGATCATTGACCACCGTCAGATAGACGCCTTGCGGAAAGCCCTTGGGCAATTCGACCGGGCCCTTGGCCCGCGGCTTGATGCCGTGCTTTTTCGCCCGCTCCAGGGCGGCCGTCGTGTCTTTCACATAGATCGTCAGATAGCTCGGCCCAAGCGTCGAATGAATGAAAGCGTTGTCGACCGGCTTGCTTTTGACGTCGGGGAACTCCAGCAGCTTGAGCTTGGTGGCCGTCTCGCCCTCGCCCAGCACCAGCACGCGAATATGCACCGGGCGCCCGTCGATCAGGCCCGAGTCTTTGCCCAGCGCGGCGGGCACGTCGAAGCCCTCGATCTCGGTGAAGCCCAGCGCCTTGGTATAAAAATCGGCCGCTTTCTTGGCGTCGCTGACCACGACGCCCACGTCGATCGTGGTGCGCGCGAAATTGCTCCCCGCGTCGCTCGAATCATCCGCCGCCCAGCCGGCGACGCCGGTCAGCAGCAAAGCGCCCAGAATCAAGATCAAGCAAGTCGCGCGGGGGGAGAATCGACGGGTCGTGATCATGGCAGTCTCCGGAAAGGGCGAAGCGAATGAGTTTTGATGGATCTGCGTGGACGATAAGCCAAGCCGCGCTCGATCACAAGGGTCTCGCCGCAATTGCTTGACTCGCCTTTCCAAGAGGACTCTATTGGCGGTGGATTCGTCGGGGCATCGCTCTCGGCGCCGCGGTTCGCCCCCCCATCGGGAGATTCGCCAACATGGCAAAGATCCTTGTCGTCGATGATTCTGCGGTCGATCGCCACGTGGTGACGGGACTGCTCGGCAAAGGCGCCGGGCTTAGCGTGGAGGCGGCCGAGAACGGCGCCGCGGCGCTGGCGATGATGCAGCAATCGCCGCCCGATCTGATTGTCACCGATCTGCAGATGCCGGAGTTGGACGGCCTCGGGCTGATCAAAGCGGTGCGGGTCCATCATCCGCGCGTCCCGGTCATCTTGATGACCGCTCACGGCAGCGAAGAGCTGGCGGTCGAGGCGCTGGAAGCCGGCGCGGCGAGCTACGTCCCCAAATCGCAGCTGCCCGAAAAGCTCCTCGACACGGTCGAGCAGGTGCTGGCGCTATCGCAGGCCAATCGCAGCTTCGAGGTGCTCGCCGATTGCCTGGTGCTCTGCGAGTTTACCCTGCTGTTGAAGAACGAGGCCGCGCTGATCGATCCGCTGGTCGACGCCGTGCAGCAGTTGATCGAGCGGACCCACATTTGCGATCCGACCTCGCGGATTCGCGTCGGCGTGGCGCTCGAAGAGGCGCTGCTCAACGCCATCTACCGCGGCAACTTGGAACTGGGCTTCGACGAGCTGCAAGAGGACCGCGCCGCCTTGCTGCGAGGCGACGGCGCCAGCCTGGTCGAACGGCGCCGCAATCAGGCGCCCTATCGCGACCGCAAGACGTTGGTGCGCGTGACGATCACGCCCGAAGAAGCCCGCTTCACGGTCCGCGACGAAGGGCCGGGCTTCGACGTCGCCCCGGTCGCCAAGGCCGACGATCCTTCGGCCGTCGTCCGAGAAGGAGGACGCGGGTTGGTGCTGATGCGGACCTTCATGGACGAAGTCAGCTACAACGCCGCGGGGAACGAAGTCACGATGGTCAAGCGCCGCACGGGCGGCGAAAACGGGCGTCATCCCGGCGCGGCTGCGGAGTGAGGGCCATTACCGCTTCGCCCCGTCGGCGCAGGGCCCTGTTCGTTCGAGATCGGGCGCGAAACGCCAGGGACGAATTGCCGCCCGCTCTTTTTTTCCTGCTCCTTGATGTCTTGGAAAATAGCGTCCAGATCGTAGTTGAATTGGGCGGCGTGCTCGTCGCGGACGCGGCGAACCTCATCGACGATAGGATCGTTCATGGCGATGGCTCCAAAAGTCCGTCGGGTTCAGCCATAAGTCCCCGTTTCTCGTCAGCCTTTGGATGGTAGTCGAACTCGTTATTGTTTCGAATTCCACAGCGACGACAGCCAAGGCCAAACGTCCTTTTGCACCTTGTCGTTGATCGCGTAGATCGAAACGACGGTGATGGAGATGACGGCGATCCACAAGAACATGTCAACAATCCGCGAGGGCGCCAGCCGCGGATCGACGCGGCGATAGCGCAAATAGATCGTGGCGGCGCCGATGATCGGCAACGTCGCCGCCTGCGCGAAGCCGCCGAACACGACCATCACGTGAGGATCGCCGAACAACAGATACAGCGCCAAGCCAAAGCTGGGATAGAACACGCAAAAAAACTGAATCCAGCGCCCGCGCTTGCCTGGGGTGCGATAGCGGACGAACTTGGCCAGGCTGAGGAAATCGGCCGACAACCGGCTATGTCCCGCCGAGGCCACATACAAGGTTTTGAACAACACGATGCTGCCGCCGATCAAAAACAGCGACCTGGTCCAAGGATGCTTGAACGCCTCGACGTACATCTGCGCGAGCTGCTCCATCATCTGGCTGCCGCCCGGATGCAGGTTCAAGCGGTGCAGCACGGTGGCGCCCATGACGTAGAAAGAGACCGTCGCCACGGTGAAGACCAACATGCTCACCCAGGAGTCGAGATACAGCACGCGCATCCAGCCGCGGGCCCGCCGCGCCCATTCCTCGTCGCTCGTGCAGCGGCCCGCGTAGCGCGCGTAACCCTTTTCCAGGCACCAATAGGGATAAGCGTACAACTCGCTGGCGCCGACGCCCGTAATGCCGAAGGCGCCAAACGCCGCGGCGATGCCGGCTGCCGGGATTTTGAAGGAAAAGCCCTCTTTCCAGTCGGCCATCGTCACCGGGTACCCGGCAAACGGCAGGGCCAACACGCAGCCGACCGTCACCAGCGTAACGGCGGCCACCAAAACGGTGGTCACGAACTCGATCCGCTTGTACCCGCCGCTCAGCAACAGCAGCGTGGCGGCGATCGCGGTCAAAACGGCCCACGGCCGATCGGGATGCTCTTGGACGTTCTTCGCCAGTTCGGGCGAAATCGTTTCGAGCTGCGTCGACAGAGCGTCGGTCGCCTGCGGCCAGAGCAGGTGCAGCGCCTGGCCGACGCCGCCTTCCATCGCGCCGAGCTGCGTGACCGTGGCCAGCAGCATCCCCAGCCACCACCAGACCTGCCAATTGGCGCCCCAGCGCGGCCCCGGCATCTCGTCGAGCGCGGCCAGCGTTGGCTTGCCCGAGGAGATCGTGTAGCGGCCCAGTTCGACCTGCACGAAGACCTTGACCACGCAGCTCAGCAAGATCAGCCACAAGAACATGAAGCCGTACTTGGCGCCCAAGCCAGTGGTCAGCAGCAGTTCGCCGGTGCCGATGATGCTGCCGGCCAGGATGATGCCCGGCCCGATTTGCCGCAGCGCCTTCCACAGCGTGGCGGGCGGCTCGCGCAGAGCGTCGGCCGGCATGGCATAAGGATCGAAATCGCTGGGGTCGCTCATGGCACGATTACAACGGCCGGCAAGCGCCCTGTAAAGCGACTGGGGCGGATATTTGCCAAGTAGAAGCGCCGCCTCGCCGCAGAATAAGTTGAAGCGGCGTCTGGCCGCTTTCAGCGGTATTGGCGGTGGCCCAGGAAAATGCGGCAAGGCGCCGCGTCAGTTGGCCGACACAAGCGGGGACGCTGGTGCCACGTAGAGCAAGCGTCCTCGCTTGCTTCCCCGACTATCGCGTCGTTCGTAACGCGGCAAGATGCCGCGTCTACTTAGCGTCGCGGACGCGGCGATTGCTGCGCGCTAGACGAGTCTGGCTCGACGTGCCGTTGTACTCCATCCTCGGGGGGCATCGGCATTGGCGCCGCTTCTTCGGGAAGTTCTCCATCTTGCGCCTGGGGGACAGGCGTCGGCAGGTTCTCCTCGTCGTCTTCGCTTGGCGCCGCCTCAAGGTTCGCGGTCGATTGCGGATCGCCGCCCAGAATTGAATTGCGGCGGTACATGAAGTCGCATGGCTCGTCGGGCAGCGGCCCGCAATAGTCGAGGTCGCTTTGGCAGGTGCGGCAACCGATCGCGCCCCAGGGCAAGAAAAGCAGTGCAGCCAAAAGCAGAATCACACGCTTCATGGAACTTCCCTTTTCCCGCGGGTTCGCCAAAACGTCTAAATCCGTATGTGTGGCGACGAGCTGTAGCGATATATTCGTCCGAATAAGTTGCACAACCCGCATCTTTTTCCACGAATCGTCCGCTCGGAAATCGCATGCAAACGGCCAGCCGAGAGACGTTTGTCCCGCAGTTTCCCCAAATTCGCCAAGCTGTAGGCTGGGGCGTAGGGGCGCCTTCCCCGCTCCAAGCGTTGGACGCCAGCGAAGACCGCGCAATGGACCAGGGGGCTGACGCCCCCCGCTCGCCAGTTGGTTCGCGGCGCTGGGGACTGTGGCTGGTGCTGCTGGTGGCGGCATTGGTCCGCGTGCCGGGGATCGAGCGCCCGCTGCTCGGTTATTTCGGCGCCAAGAACGTGATCTACGCCATGATCGCCCGCAATTGGGTCGAAGGGCGAGCGAGCCTTTGGCGCCCGACGATCGATTGCCTCGCCGGCGGCGAGCGGGCCTGGCACTTGCTCGAGTTTCCGGCGAGCGCCTACCTGGCTGGCGCCGCCTGGGGAGTTTTCGGCGGATCGCTCGACGTCTGGGGCCGCGTGGCATCGGTGGCTTTCAGCCTGGGCGCCGTGGCATTGATGTTTGTGCTGGTGCGGCGTTGGCACTCGCTCGCCGCAGCCTATGGCGCCAGCACGATGCTCGCCCTCTCGCCGGCGGCGATTATTTTCGGTCAGAGCTTCATGCTCGAAAGTTCGCTGGTGTTCTTTACGCTGGCCAGTTTTTGGGGCCTCGACGGCTGGCTGGCGAACGGTCGCCGCCGCTGGCTGATCGCGACGAGCGTCTGCTTCAGTTTGCTGCTGCTCACCAAGATTTATATGCTGGTGCTGGCCTTGCCATTGACGGCGCTGGTTTGGCGGACGCTGCGCGGCCGACGACGATTGGCAAACGGCCGAATTTGGGGGGAATTCATCGTGGCCGGCGTTCTGGCGGCGGCGCCGGCGGCGGCCTGGTATGCGGATGCCTGGCAGATCGCGTCGCCTGACCAGGCGACATCGGCCCGAGTGTTTTATTCCGTCCGGCAGAGCGCCGTGGTGCATCGCTGGCCGCATCCACTGATGGCTTCGCCCGACTTCTACAAGCGCCTGCTGGACGACCTGAGCGGGATCATGTTGACGCCGATCGGCTTGGCCTTGGCTTTGGCGGGCGCATGCAACCGCGGCTGGCGCCGGCACGGGCCGTGGCTGGCGGCCACGGCGGTCTTGGTCGCCGCGCTGCCGGCCAAATTCTACGAGCTGTCGTACTACGGCTTCGCCATCCTGCCGGTGTTCTGCATGTTGGTCGGCCTCGGGTGGCAGACGGTTTACGAACGCATCCGGCCGAGCCGGCTTGCGATCGCCGCGCTGCTCGCCGTTGGTCTCCTGTTCTCGATGCGCTATGCGGCGCGCCCCGCCTTCACCACTCCGGCTGAAGATCGCGACGTGCTCGCCGCGGCGGCGGCAGTTCAAGAACTGACGCACGAGGGCGAACCCGTGGCCACGCTGCACGGAGCGGGCATCGACCTGTTGTATTACTGCAATCGCACCGGCTGGGCCTTTTCGGTGAACGATCGGCGCCTGGCCGACAAGCTGCAAGCGGCGCGGAAAGCCGGCGCCCGCTGGCTGGCCGTGGCCGATCTGAAAAGCGCGGCCGAATCGCCTTCGGCGAGCGCGGCGCTTGAGCGATTGGAAATCGTATCCGCCGGGAGCGATTTCAATATCTACGACCTTATCGGGCTTGCACCCACGCGACCCAATGCCCGCGCCATCCCAACGATTCTGAAAGGGGATACGGGGATGTGGAGGAGATAGGGAGATCGAAGTTTTTGAACGCACGTCGCTGCTTCATCCCCGTATCTCCTCCGCATCCCCCCATCCCCTTCGAAAAAAGGCGCCGCTTCGACTCGCGCCTCAACTCGGCGGGATCTCTTTTCCGTGCGGATCGACGCCCGGCCGGGCCAACTCGCTAGCCAGGCGCTCTTGCAACTGCGGACCGATGAAATGCTCGACACGCTCGGCCGGCTCGTGCAGGTGGTCGAGCGGCAAATCGAAATGTTCGCCTAGATACGCCTCCCAGAGACGATGCGAGCGGACGAGCGACTGAGCGGCCAG
>DATNEC010000231.1:0-10891 GCA_035606815.1 Pirellulales bacterium | reverse complement strand
CGCGCAAGGCTGGAGCATCGTGCATCAGGCCGGCCCTGCCGAAACGGCCGAGACGCTAGCGCGGTACGAAGCATTCAATCTACAGGCGACCGTCGTGCCGTTCATCGACCAACTGCCGTCGGCGCTGGCGAGTTCGAAGTTGGCGGTCTGCCGAGCGGGCGGTTCGACGCTGGCCGAGTTGGCCGCCGCCGGCACGCCGGCCATCCTCTGCCCCTATCCGCAAGCCGCCGACGATCATCAGCGCCGCAACGCCGCATCGTATGCCGCCGCCGGCGCCTGTTTGGTCGTGGATGAGCAAGAGCCGTCCAACTCGTTTTCCGAGCGGTTGTCCGCCGCCGTCACTCGCTTAGCGACCGACCAAGAGCTGTGGCGGCAGCACTCCGCCGCCCTGCTTCGCCTCGCCCGTCCGCAAGCCGCTCGGCACATCGCCGAATTGATTCTTGAACAGGCCGTCCCTCGCAGGCAGCGGTCGGCGTAGCGAGCGGGTCATGGGATCGGCCGACAGCACCGAAGGTGCAAGATTCCCTGCCAAGGCGGAACGAACTGGGCAAGGCCCCTTCACATGCAAAGCCGAAATTCGCACAGCCCGCGTTCGGCAATGGCGACATTTCACTTGTCGCTAACACAATCCTAACATTTGGCGGCTACCTTGCAGGCGGCCGGATTGCCTCCGGGCAGGCCTCTTTCTAGGACGATCGGGCACAAAAAAGACTAAAGGCAAACTGCTTAGGAGCCGTAGCATTGTGAATATACGGAGTTTGATGGCACGCAGCATGCCGCTGCTTTTGGCCCTGGGAGCGGCGGGTTGCTCGGACGGTTCCGCAGGTAAATCCGGCGCCCCGAGCCAGCCGACCGTATCTTCGTCCGCCGATTTGTCGGATTCGGAGGCCAATTCGGTCGAAGGCGTTCCGGCAGAGAGCGCCGACGCATCGGCTGCCGTTCCCGCAGGAGATAACTCGACCAGCGCAGCCGGCGCGATCGCGGAGGAGGCCCCTGCCTACGAACCGGTCGAAGGGGTCTCGGGAACGATCAAGAGCGTCGGCTCCGACACGATGGTCAATCTGATGACCTATTGGTGCCAGGGCTTCCGCAAGCACTATCCCAACGTGCAAACCGAAGTCGAAGGCAAAGGCTCCAGCAGCGCTTTGCCCGCCTTGACGGCGGGCACGGCCAATTTCGGCCCCATGAGCCGCTCGGCGAAAGGCAAGGAACTGGACGAATTCGAGGCCAAGTTCGGTTACAAACCGACCGCCTTGAAAACCAGCATCGACATGCTGGCCGTCTATGTTCACAAAGACAACCCGATCAAAGGCTTGACGTTCCAGCAGCTCGACGCGGTCTTCTCCAAAAACCGCAAAGGCGGCCATCCGAACGATATTCGCAACTGGGGCGAGCTTGGGTTGACCGGCCCGTGGGCCAGCAAGCCCATCAGCCTGTACGGCCGCAATTCGGCCTCGGGAACCTACGGGTACTTCAAAGAACACGTTTCATACAACGGCGATTTCAAGGACTCGGTGATCGAGCAGCCGGGCAGTTCGGCCGTCGTGCAAGCGGTGGCGCGAGACAAGTGGGGCATCGGATATAGCGGAATCGGTTACCTGACCGCCGACGTGCGCGCCGTGCCGCTTTCAGCGGAGGAGGGCGAGGACTTTGTTCCTGCCGACCCGGAAAACGCCTACAGCGGGGCGTATCCACTGAGCCGCTTTCTCTACCTCTACGTCAACTATAAGCCGGGCAGCGATCTCGACCCCTTGCGTCGCGAGTTCATCAAATACATATTCAGCCGGGAAGGCCAGCAGGATGTGGTCAAAGAAGGCTCTTTGCCGGTGCGGTCGGAGATCGCCGCCGAGACGCTCGAGTCGCTGGGAATTACGGCCCAGCAATAGGTTATCAACCGCGAATGAGTTCGCCCAAGCCGTTCACAGGCCGCACGCGCCGGCGCCATACTCGGTGGTCGGCGCGCGCCGTGGATAAGCTGGCGCACGGCCTGATCGTGGGCGGGGGCATCGGGACCATCGTGGCCGTGTCGCTGGTCTGCGTGTTCTTGTTGTGGGTCGTGCTGCCGCTGTTTCGTTTGGCCTCGGTCGAAGCCATCGAGACGACGGCTTCGCCATTCGGCGCGCGCCAGCCGCTGCATTTGGCGGTCGATGAATATCGGCTTGCCTCTTGGGCCTTGTTCGCCGACGGAACGATCAACATCGTGCGTCTGGGCCGCACGGCCGACGATGGCGAAAACAACTCACGGATCGACAAACGCGAGTTGTTTCCCGGCGGCCCTGCTCTGACGGCGGCCGCGTTTTCCTTGACCAGCGAAGACGTCGCACTCGGGTTCTCCGATGGATCGGTCCGGATGGGTACGATCGGGTTTCGCACCCGCTTCGTCGATGAAGACCAGCTCGATGAGTCGGCGCGGCGCCTTCAGCCGGGCCAAGTCGTCGTGGTCGATCGCGGGCTGATCGAGCGTACTCCGGAGGGACAATTCCGCCGCGAAGAGTTGACCGTCGAATTCGGGGAACCGCTCGCCACCCTTTCCAAAGCGGCGATCACGCATCTCGATTTCAGCAAGCGGCCGTCGGGAATAGTGCTGGCCTCGTATGCCGCCGACGGCGCACTGGCCTTCCACGCGGTGAAGACCGTCCGCAATCTCGAAACCGACCAGTCAAGTCGGCAACTACAGAGCGTCCGGCTCCCTTTGGAAAACGTAGCGGGGCGAAGGCCGCCGTTTCGCGTTCTGATCTCAGGGGTTGGCGACAACGTGTTTGCCGCCTGGCGCGACGGCAGCTTGGTGCGCTACGACGTCAAGAACCGCAAACGGCCCGTTTTGGCGGAACGAGTCGATCTCGTCGCCGAGCCAGGCGCCCAATTGACGGCGCTTGAGTTCATGATCGGCAAAACCACGCTGGCGGCCGGCGATTCGCTGGGCCGGGTGCGCGGATGGTTTCGCGTCAATGCTTCGGTCGCGAGCGAATCGGCAGCGGACGGCCAATCCGCCGCGGCGCACATGGTCGCCGCCCACGAGTTGCCTGGCGATGGCCAACCGGTCGTCTCGTTAGCGCCCTCGGCGCGCAGCCGAATGCTCGCCGCCGGATATGCCGATGGGCAAGTTCGGCTCTACTATCTCACCAACGACTGCCTGCTGTTGCAGACCCGCGCGCAAGGCGAGGCGCCGTTTCGTTCGCTGGCGATTTCGCCGAAAGACGACGGGTTGCTGGGCCTTGCCAAGGACTCGCTCTGCTTGTGGCGACTCGATGCGCCCCATCCGGAGATCACGCTAGGCTCGTTGTTTTTGCCCGTCTGGTACGAAGGCAACGCGCGGCCGAGTTATGATTGGCAATCGTCCGGCGGGACGGATGACTTCGAGCCGAAGCTGGGCCTGATGCCGTTGGTGTTCGGCACGCTCAAGGTCACGCTCTACTCGTTGCTGTTCGGCGTGCCGCTGGCGCTGTTGGCGGCCGTCTATACGAGCGAATTCCTGCACCCACGGGCGCGCGCGCGGATCAAACCCACCATCGAGTTGATGGCGAGCCTGCCCAGCGTCGTGCTGGGGTTTGTCGCCGCGTTGGTGTTGGCGCCGCTGGTCGAAGGCATTTTGCCCGCGATCTTGACCTCCCTGGCGACGATCCCGTTTACGTTGCTGCTGGCCGCATTTTTGTGGCAGGCGGCGCCTTCCGCACTGCGGCTGTCGCTGGGACATTATCGGCTGGTTTTCATGTGCCTCGCCTTGCCCGCCGGCGCCGCGCTCGCCTGGCGGCTGGGGCCGCTCGTCGAGCGCTGGCTGTTCGCGGGCGATCTCAAGAGTTGGCTGGAAGGCACGACGGGCGGTCCCGCCGGAGGCTGGATGTTCCTGCTGATGCCGATCGCGGCCTTGGTCGTCGCTTGGCTGTCGGCCAGTTATGTGCAACCTTGGCTGCGGCGTCGGTCGGCCCGTTGGAGCGACGCCCGGATGGCCGCGGCCGAATTGGTCAAGTTCTGCGCGGCGACGGCGCTCACGTTGCTGCTGGCCCTGGCGGCGTCTAAGTTGCTCTCGGGACTGGGGATCGACTCGCGCGGTTCGGTCCTCGGCCCCTACAACCAGCGCAACGTGTTGATCGTCGGTTTCGTGATGGGCTTCGCGATCATTCCCATCATCTACACGATCGCCGAAGACGCTTTGTCTTCGGTCCCGCACCATCTTCGCTCGGCATCGCTCGGGGCGGGCGCGACCCCGTGGCAAACGGCCACGCGGATCATCATTCCCACCGCGATGAGCGGCTTGTTCTCGGCCGTAATGGTCGGCCTGGGCCGCGCGGTGGGCGAAACGATGATCGTGCTGATGGCCGCCGGCAACACGCCGGTCATGGATTGGAACTTGTTCAATGGCGGGCGATCGTTGTCGGCCAACCTGGCCGTCGAGTTGGCCGAGGCCGTCCGCAACAGCACGCACTACCGCACGTTGTTTTTCGCCGCTCTGGTTTTGTTCGCGCTCACGTTCGTGCTGAACACCGTCGCCGAAAACGTGCGGCAGCGGTTTCGCAAGAGGGCCTTCCAGCTATGACTTCCGACGCGGCGATTTTGCCGCCGACGCCCGATCCGCCGCTGGTCGCGCCTTCCGCGCCGCCGCGCTGGCGCCGCCGTCGCACTTCGCTCAGCGCTCATGGCGAGCCGATGGTCTGGTTGACCGGCGGCGCGCTGGCCGCCGCGTTGACAATGATCGTCGGCTTGCTGGGCTGGATCGTGTTCGAGGGGTCCGTCACCTTCTGGCCGGCGCCTATCGTGTTGCTCAAGACCTTGGACGGAAAGGTCTTGCTGGGCGAAGTCGCAAGGACGGAGGAATATCGGCCGGAGCCGGTTGCTTTCGAACAATACGACCCCGCCGTTGCGGCCAAGGCCAAGCAGATCGTCGAAGCGGCGGGAGGAGTGTCCGAGCGCGAACTGCTGCGGACTGGCAATTACGAATTGAGCGGCGCCCATTTCGAGCTCGTCCCCGATTTTCTGGTAACGTCGCGAGAGGAGCCGCCGTGGGCGGTCGTCGTCGAGCGGACCACCTGGGGGCGATTTTACGGCTGGCCCGAAGCCTTCTTGATCGACGGAAAAGCGGAGGCCCGAACGCCCGAGGAAACCTGGGCGAAGTTCCGCGAGCATCACGCCGGCGCCCTGGCTCGCAGCCGGCGGCGCGAGGCGCTCGAAGCACGAATCGGCCAAATCAACAGCGAGCTTGGCGCCCAGCGGCTTCGTTTGCGGACAGTCGAACTGCGCCAAGGCGGCGGTTCCGCAGCCGCTGAAGACGCCCGGCGGGGCTTGGCCGACTCGCAAACCGCCGCCGACCGGGACATTGCTCGAATCCGCGGCGAGATCGACGAATTGGACCGCGAAAACGGCCGCTATCAAATGCAAATGGCCACGGCCCAAGGACGGCAGGCGACGTTGGCCCTGGCCGACATCGTGCGGGCTTTTCCCGCGAATCAACTCGATTTCGGCGGCAAGCTAAGCGTGTATTTTTCGCGCTGGTTCGAATTCCTGACCGCCAAGCCGCGCGAGGCGAACAGCGAAGGGGGCGTGTTTCCGGCGATCTTCGGCACGATCGTGATGACGCTGGTCATGACCTTGGCCGTCGTGCCGTTCGGAATCCTGGCGGCGCTGTACCTTCGCGAATACGCCAAGGCCGGGCTGATCGTCAGCGCCGTGCGGATCGCCATCAACAATCTGGCTGGAGTGCCGAGCATCGTGTTTGGCGTGTTCGGCCTGGGTTTTTTCTGTTACAGCGTCGGCGGGTTCATCGATAGCGGGCCCGCGCATCCCTGGACGCCGCCGGCCTGGTTCACCGTGCTCGGCGCGGCGCTCGTCGTGCTCGCCGCGGCGATCATCGTGTCGGCCATTGGCGTTCGGCCGGGCATCTATGCCAAAAACTTCTATAGCACGCTGGCCGTCGCGCTGTGGCTGGCGGCCTCGGCGCTGGTCGTGACGGTGTTGGCGACCAATCCGTATTTTCGCGGCTTTTTCGAGGCCCGACATTCCGAAGGCAGTCCGACGTTCGGCAAAGGCGGCCTGCTCTGGGCATCGTTGACGCTGGCCCTACTGACGCTGCCGGTGGTGATCGTGGCCACGGAAGAGGCCCTGGCGGCCGTCCCGCGATCGATGCGCGAAGGCTCGTTCGCCTGCGGCGCCAGCAAGTGGCAGACGATTCGGCGGATCGTGCTGCCGCGGGCGGCGCCTGGTATCATGACGGGCATGATTCTGGCGATGGCGCGCGGCGCCGGCGAGGTAGCCCCGCTGATGTTGGTGGGCGCGGTCAAGCTGGCGCCGGAACTGCCGCTTGACGGGACGGCGCCCTTTTTGCACCCGGAACGCAGCTTCATGCACCTGGGCTTTCATATTTTCGATCTCGGCTTCCAAAGCCCGAACAGCGACGCGGCCAAGCCGATGGTCTTCACCACCACGCTCTTGCTGATCGCGATCATCGCCGTGCTGAACGTTACGGCGGTGTTGGTCCGTTCGCGGTTGAGCCGGCGCTTCGCGTCGAGCCAGTTCTAAATCATGGATCTCACGATGCAAACCACGCCGGCGCCCAACCCCAATCCCCCGAAGGCCGCGAGCGCCTCCGCCGAGCGAGAGCCGTCCGCCCGCACGCGCCGCACGCCGATCGCCGGCCGGCTCGAAGCCATTGCGCGCGGCGAGAGCATTCCGACCGAAACGCACCCGGCGCTGGCCGCCGCCGAGCCGGTGTTGGAAATCGACAACTTCTGCCTCTGGTACGGACAAAAACAGTCGTTGTTTGACGTCACGTTGCGCATTCCGCGCGGCAAGGTCACCGCCCTGATCGGCCCCTCGGGCTGCGGCAAATCGACGCTCTTGCGTTCCGTCAACCGGCTCAACGATTTGATCGACACCGTGCGCATCTCGGGCAACATGCGGCTCAACGGCGACACGATCTACCACACTCGCGTCGACGTGATCGAGCTCCGCAAGCGAATGGGCATGGTCTTCCAGAAGTCGAACCCGTTTCCGATGAGCATCTACGAAAACGTGGTTTATTCCTTGCGGATCGACGGCGAGCGCGACCGCCGCGTGCTCGATGAGGTTTGCGAGCGCAGCTTGCGCGGCGCCGCGCTGTGGGACGAAGTCAAGGAACGCCTGCACGAGAGCGGCCTGAGCCTTTCGGGCGGCCAGCAGCAGCGGTTGTGCATCGCCCGGGCGATCGCCGCCGAACCCGAAGTGCTGTTGATGGACGAGCCTTGTTCCGCCTTGGACCCGATCGCCACCGGCAAGATCGAAGACCTGATCCGCGAGTTGCGCGGCTCGTACTCGGTGTTGATCGTGACACACAACATGCAGCAGGCCTCTCGGACCAGCGATTTCACGGCCTTCATGTATCTCGGCCGGGTGCTCGAATTCGGCCCGACCCAGGACATCTTCACGAAGCCGTATCTCAAAGACACCGAAGACTACGTGACTGGCCGCTTCGGTTGAAAAGGGGGGCGGACGCCGCCGTCGCGCCGGTCGCCCGACCGGCACGACTTGCCTAAGTTTCCTGCGCGGGCCGGTAGAGTTGATGTAGATCGCCAACTCGGCGCCGGCGCGACTCGCGATTCCGCAGCCTCCGCCGCCGTCGGTTTATTTCGCACAGTCGATTTCGCCGATACCGGCGTTAGAGACCGCAAGTGAATCGGAGATGGCGCCATGCGTTCGTTGTTGTTTCTGTTGCTCTTGGGGAGCCTGGCGTCGTGCGGTTGCAGCGCGCCCTTGGCTCGCGGCCCGCGGCCCAGGCCCAAGCTGTTCCTGCCCGAAGATCAACTCATCACTACGCAGCGAATCGAAGAGCTGATCCCGCCGGGCATGCCGATCGAGCTCGCCAAGCGACGAATGGAGCGCTATGGGTTCGAATGCACCTACGGCGATTCGTTGGGAATCCAATACCTGTACTGCGTGCAGTCGAAGCAGAAGACGATTTGGCCGTTTCTCGGCACGTGGTCGGCGACGATCTATCACGACGGGACCGTCCGCAACATCCAAGGCCGATACGATCTCGTCATTTGGGACGTCGGCACGCCCATTTCGCGCCACGCGGCGCAGCGGGCGGCGAATCGTCCGGATCCCGCTTCCGGGGCCCGCCCGCCCTTGGCCAAGCAGGAGAAGAAGAGCGCCGTGGTGCGCTAAACAACTCGCCTACTGCTGCGGCACGCCCGGCGGCAGATGCACCGGCACGGCGGGCGGAGGCGCGATCACCGGCAAGACGGGGCTTACGGGCGCCGAGGGATTGATCTCGCTGATCCGAAACTGGCTGTAACCGGCCCGCAAGCTGAAGGGGACGATCTTGAAGACGCCTCGCGTGAACACCAGGTCGATCACGTTCTGGGCGACCAAGATGCGGGTCTTCGGCACCAGCACGATGTCCGAGTCGTTGAGCCAGATTTCATCGGCCGGGCAAGGCCGCTTGCCGTACAGCGGCCCGCGCAGATCGAGTTGCGTCGCCATCAGCCGCCAGTCGTCGCCGCGGCGAAAGATCACCGTCTTCCAGACGTTGCCGCCGTGGTTCCAACCCCCGGCCGCACTGATCGCCTGCATCGCGGTCGTGGGGCCGGTCAATTCATAACGCCCCGGCAAAGGCACCTCGCCCAGCACATAGACGTAGCGCGCCGCGCGCGAGACGAGCACGGGCGTGACGTCGAGCGAGGCGAACTGGGCGGCGAAGCGCTCTTCCAATTCGACTTGCAGCTCGTCGAGCGTCAAGCTTTGCACGGAGACGGACCCCAGCAGCGGCAGTTGAATCGTCCCTTCGGGCGTGACCTTGGCGCGCCGCGACTGCCCGCCGTAGCCGTACCGCAGATCGACGGTCGAACGCATGTCTTCCAGCCTGGCATTCACCTTGACCGGCGTGACGGTGATCGCGGGCTGCTTGTAATACTTTGCATAGCGGCGTTCGAGTTCGTCGCGAAGCTGGGCGACGGTGGTCCGCGCCGCGTAGACCTGGTTCAAGAGCCGTAGCGTGACCGTGCCGTCGGGTTGAATCAGCAGGTCGCGGTCGAGGCCCGGGTCGGTCGACGATTCGACTCGCAGTTCATCGCCGACGTTGAATCGATACGGCCGCGGCAATTCGTGGCGCGACAGGCGAAACACGAAATCCAACTCGTCGCCGACGCGCAGACGATATTCGGGAACGTGCGCCAGCCGCACGTGGCCGACGTACTCGCCCTGGGCGTATCTCTGCCAATCGAGCGGACGGGCCGCTTTCCAGCCCAATTCGCCACAGGCGCCCGCGGCGCAATCGACCCCCGCGACCGGGTAAGGCGCCGCGGGGCCGAGCGCTTGGCAGCGCTCGATTTTCGCGGCGCGCGGCGGCAGTTCGTCGGCCGAGAGGCGCCCGCCGTAGCCGAGCACGGCGCCCGCCGTCGTGGACAGGGCCGCGAACCATGCCGCCAACAACGCCGGCAGCCTTCGGCCGCGGCGGGTCCAACGCCGGCATGGCGGGCATCGTATCATGCTCGCTTCGGTCCATGTGCTCGTTGCATTCCATCCCGGCCCGTCAATGCCGCTATTACCGCCATCGTCCGGGTTTACGCCGTGCGTTGAACCAAACTGGATATCGATTGGCCAAGCCGGCGAGGCCGGTGGTATGATCGGACTTTTCGATAAACTCTCCCGGTCGCCAGACGGAGCATCGCCATGAAATTGGGCCTGATCAATTCGGCCTGGGTGCAGGCCCAACAGCCCACCGTGTTCGGTTTGCGCAAAACCAAGGAAATCGGCTTCGACACGATCGATATCTTCGTCGATCCGCTTGAGATCGACGTCCGCGAGCGGCGGCTGATCAAGGACGAATGCGACCGGCTCGAACTGCCGATCGTTTCGCTGGCCTGCGTGGCCGTCGGTCTGATCGACTTCAATCCCAGCGTGCGGGCTTTTCACGAACGCCGCGTCGGCGCCTATCTCGACTTGGCGTATGAGTATCAGGCCAAAAACGTGCTGCTCGTGATCGGCGAATACATTTGGAACAAAGAAGTCATTCCGCCCGCCGAACAATGGCGATTGGGCGTCGAATCGGTGCGCGAGCTGGGCCGGCGCGCGGGTGAACTGGACCTGGAGATCGTGTTGGAGTTGGAGCCGTTCGCCATGTCGCTCGTCAACGACGTCGAAACGATGGTCCGCTTTCTCGACGACGTGGGGCTGGATTCGGTCAAAGCCAACATCGACATCTCCCATCTCGTGCTTTCGGGCGTCGCGCCCTCCGAGTTGCGGCGTTTGAAGGGGCGAGCCGGTCACGTTCATATCTCCGACTGCGACGGCAAGGTTCACGGCGATCTGCCGCCCGGCCGCGGGGTCGTGCCGTTCGAGCCTTATTTGCGCGAAATCAAGGAGTTGGAGATCGACGGATCGATTTCGATCGAGTTGGAGTACTCGCCCGAGCCGGAGAAAATCGTCGAGTGGGTGACGGAAGCCTATCGCGAAACCGACCGGCGCATGCAAGCGGTCGGGCTGAGAGGGTGAACGCCGCGGGCGCGAATCCCTCGATGGCGCCTGGGCGCTTCACCTCGCCAAAATATCCGTTATGCTTGTGCCATGAGTGAACCCGCCGCTCTCCAAAAGACCGACGCTGTGCAAAAAACCGCCGAGCCGTTGCCGCGCAGCCCCGAACTGATGTCGGCCAGCGATACGGCTCTGCTGGTGGTCGACGTCCAAGGCAAGCTCGTGTCGCTGATTCCCGGCCACGAGCGAATCGTCTGGAACATCCGCCGGTTGCTCGACGGGGCCAAGCTGCTGGGCCTGCCCGCGGCGGCCACCGAGCAGTATCCACAAGGTCTCGGGCCGACCGTTCCCGAGTTGGCCGAGCGGTTGGACGCAATCCCGGCCAAGTTGCGTTTCAGCAGCGGCGAATGCGCCGGCATTTTCGAGGATTGGAACCGACGCGGCCTGTTCA
>DATNEC010000218.1:0-5556 GCA_035606815.1 Pirellulales bacterium | reverse complement strand
GCTTCGCGATAGTGGCACTGGTTCTTGTCGTACCAATCGATCATGTACATCTGCCCGTCGGGGCCGTACTGCAGATTGATAATCTGCGACCAGGCGTCGTTGGCCAGCAGGAAATCGGGCGCCCGATCACCGACGTAGCCCGAGCCGCTCGCTGCGAGCGAATCCATGTTCAGCCGGGCGCCGTGGATATTGTTCATGAAGATCTGGTTGCGATACGGTTCGGGCCAACTGCCGCCGAGATAGATCATCGCCCCGGCGTGGGCGTGGCCTCCGCCGGCCGCGTCCGAGCGGTTGTTGCCCGAGTGGGGCGTGGCGCCGACCCAGTGCCGGTGCTTGGCGATCGTCTGAATGTCGGCGTAGGTGTAAGGGTTGATGTGCGGGCCGGCCTGCCGCTGGTAGCGGCCGCCCTGAATGATGTGATACAGGTGTGGAATCACGCAGGCCGTCAGGAATGCCTGTCCCTGGTCGTTGAAATCGAGGCCCCAGGGGTTGCTCGTGCCGTGGGCGAAGACCTCGAAGGCGTGCTTCGTCGGATGATACCGCCAGATGCCGGCGTTGATCTCCACGCGCGCCTCGTCGGGCGTCCCTGGCTTGCCGACGCGCGAATCGGTGAACACGCCGTGGCAGCCGTAGAGCCAGCCATCGGGGCCCCAGATGAACGAATTCAGCGTCTCGTGCGTGTCTTGAAAGCCCCAGCCGTCGAGCAGCACTTCGGCGGGGCCGTCGGGTTCGTCGTCGCCGTTGCGGTCGGGGATGAACAGAAACTTCGGCGCCATGCCGACCCACACGCCGCCGAAGCCGATCTCCAACCCGCTGACCAGGTTCAGCTTGTCGATAAACACCTTGCGGTGATCGAAGCGGCCGTCGCCGTCGACGTCCTCGAAAATCACGATCCGATCGCGGGCCTCGGCCTCGGGCACGTGAAACGGATACGAATACGCCTCGGCCACCCACAACCGGCCGCGGTCGTCGATCGCCTGCGCGATCGGCTGCTGCACGTCGGGCTCGCCGGCGAAGAGCGTCACTTGAAAACCCTCGGGCACGGTCATCGCCCGCGCCGCTTCCTCGGGGTCCAAGCCGGCATGTTGAAAGACGTCGGGCGCCGACGTGTTGCGCCGCGGAAACTCGGGCTTTGTCTGGTGAAATCGAAAGTCGTCGAAATTCAAGTGTCCCCAGCCGCCGCTGTGACGATCGACGAGGCGAATGAAAATCCGCTTGCCAAGGTGTGGCCCCAGATCGACCGCCGCCGGCTTGAGACTCTCGGTCTCGTCGCCCGTGGCGCGGAAAATTACCTGGTCGTTGTCTTCTCGCACCAATTCGACGCACGTTTGCGCCTGCGGCCCGCCGGCGACCAGGAAGCTGGCGAAGGGCTGCGTCACCTTGAACGGCACGGAGGTCAATGTGCCTTGCGGCGGGTCGCCTTTTCGCTCATAGCCGCCGATCCAGAAGCGGCCGGCATGCTGGCTTTGCATGTCGCCGCGGCGGGCATGGACCGTGTCGCCTTCGATCGGCTGGCCGGCGAAGGCCTCGCCCTCGGCGCGCCAATCCTTGAGCGTGCCGGTTTCGAAATCGAGGTTCAGCCGTGCGCCCTGATCGTCGGTCGGCAGGCTGCCCTGACTGCGATCGGTTGCCGGGTCCGCCGCCGCGACCGACTGCGAAAGCGACGCCAGTACGACCGTCGCCGAAACCAGAATCAAGCTGCCTCGCCAAGCGCCAAGAATCCGCCGCATTAGTCTACCTATTCAGATGCAGAACACGATTCGGCCGCGCCGAAAGTTACAGCATGGCCGAGGGCCGGAGGGCTGTCAAATTCTACTTGTTGCACGTCTTTCGTCGAGAATTGCGGCGCCCGCGTGGCGTGTGCTTTGGAAACGTGATACGATTGCAGTGGTGTTGGGCGGTCTCGATAGATCGACCATCCGCCGCCGCGGGATTCGGTTCCCGCGAAGCGGCCCTTCCTACGGCTGGAGACGAGGCGAAACGATTGCGGCAGATCGCATTGTGTCACCACAAGCATCACCCCATGAGGCGCCAGCCATGTTCGTCGAAGTCGCGGAATGCCTGTTTGGCGACGGTCCAACCCCCGCCAAGGCGTTCGTCAACCTGAACCACGTGATCGCGGCGGCGCCAAGATCCGACGGCAAGGCGGTCGTGCTGTTCTTGTTTGGCTCCCAGAAGCTGACCGTCGTCGGCGCCGACGTCGAAAAGATGGTGCGCGCACTGCGCCAGCACCCTGCGCTGTCCGACAAGCTGTCGGCCGCTCGGATGTAGCCGACGATCGGCATCCATTCACGGCCGAGGACGGCCGTGCCGCATTTCGCGGGCGAGCGCGGCTGCGCCGCATTGTTATTTTCCGCGTCGGGCGGCGCCGCGCGTCGCGACGGCCGTCCAGGGATCTTCGGGCCACGCGTGCTTGGGATAGCGGCGCTTCAACTCCTTGCGCACGAGCGGATAGGCGTTCCGCCAGAAGCTGTCCAGGTCGCCGGTGACTTGCTGCGGGCGCATGTTCGGCCCGAGCAAGTGCAACAGCACCGCGACGCGACCGCGAGCGATGCGAGGCGTCTCGCGCCAACCGAACAATTCCTGAATTCGCACGGCCAGCACGGGCGGCTGCCCGGCCTCGTATCGCAGAGGCAACAAGCTGCCGCTGGGGACTTGCAGCCGCTCAGGCGCCTCGCGATCGAGCGCTTGCAACTGAAGCAGAGTCAACATCGCCTTGACGGCCGCCAGCGCCGGAGCTCGGCGCAGTTCGTCGAACGACTGCCGCCCGATGCACAAAGTCGGCAGAATCGTCCTGAGGGGATCGTCGCCGAAATCGGGCAGATCAAGTTCTGGAATCCACTGCCGAAGACAACGCACGCGGGCCAAAAAAGCCTCCGCCGATTCGTCGAGCCGCAACGAACGATCGAGCCGGGCTGCCGCCTCGTGCGCCAACAATTCCGAAGCGTCGTAACCGGCCGGAAGACCCGTGATGGCTTCGTCCAGCACCAGGTCTTCCACTCGCGTGCGGCGGATCGCTACCACGCGCTCGCGGACGGCGTCGAATTCAACGTCGATGGTCGTCGCCAGACGCCCGGCTTCGAGCCAGCTTCGTTCGACCGCCGAAGCTTGCCGCACCAGGGCCTCTGGCTTGCCGATCTCTTCCAAATCGACGCAAACGAACAATTCCGCTTGGGTCACCGCGGATTGCTTCGCCAGCCGCACGCCTCGGCCGCCGATCATGATTGCGCGGTCGCCGCCCGGCTCGCGCCGCCGGGCCAGACGGTCGGGAAAAGCCGCCAACAGGGCCCGGCCGACGGCTTCGTCGGGGTCAGTTTCCGCGTGCTTCTCTTGGGGCGCCTCCTGTTCCACGATCCGGCGAAGCTGGTCGCGGGCCCGCAGGATGAAACGCCCCGCTCCGCTTTCCAGGCGGCCGACTTCGGATTCGCGGCGGCCCGAGCGCTCGAAGGCTTCGAGCGCCGAAAGTCGGTCGAGGATATCGGAATCGGAGGCGTGCGAGCAAGGCTCGTCGCGCGCCTGCCGAAACGGATTGCGCTCCGACAGCAGCGCGCCGGCCAGCGCCAATCGCGAGAGGCGCCCGGTGCGGCGACCTTCGAGCAGCAAGCGGCCGATCCGTGGGTGAACCGGCAAGCGGGCCATTTGCCGGCCCAGATCGGTGATGCCGCGCTGGTCGATCGCCCCCAATCGACGCAGCAATGCGAGGGCTTGCTCGATCGCTTGCGGCGGCGGCGGCTCATACCATCCGAAGCCGGCCAGGTCGCGTTCGCCCCAGCCGAGCAGTTCGAGCACCGGCCCGGAAAGATCGACCCGCAAAATCTCGGGCGTCTCATGTTCGGCCAGTCCGCGTTGGTCTCGCTCGGTCCAAAGCCGCAGGCAGAGGCCCGGCGCCGTGCGTCCGGCCCGGCCGGCGCGCTGGTCGGCCGAGGCGCGCGAGATCCGCACCGTCTCCAGGCGGTTCAGGCCCAGGGCCGGGTCTAAACGAAGCACGCGGGCCAGTCCCGAATCGACGACCGCGGTGATCCCTTCGATCGTCAACGACGTCTCGGCGACATTCGTCGAAAGAACCACTTTCCTCCGGGCGGCCGGCTGCAAGACGGCTTGCTGTTCGTCCAGCGGCAGATCGCCATAGAGCTGCCGGATTTCCAGGTCCGCGGTAGCAGCCAAGCCTGCCAGGAGATCGGCCGTTTTGCGGATCTCCGCGACGCCCGGCAGAAACGCCAGGATGTCGCCGCTGGAATCTGTTAGCGCCCGTTCGACCGCCTGCGCCGCGGCTTGCGGCAGCGGCCCTTGCGAGGCGTAACGCAGATACTCGACCGCGACGGGGAACAGCCGCCCCTCACTGCGGACGACCGGGCAGCCGCCCAGGTAGCGGGCGATCGGCTCGGCCTGCAAGGTGGCCGACATCACCACGATCTTCAGTTCCGGCCGCACCTCGGTCTGCACCCGTCGCACCATCGCCAAGGCGAGGTCGGTGTTCAGGCTTCGTTCGTGGAATTCGTCGAAAATGACCGCCCCGATCGATTCCAGCAGAGGATCGTCCTGCAGCATGCGCACGAAGATGCCATCGGTGACGGCCAACACACGGGTTGCAGCAGAAGCCTGGCGGTCGAATCGGACCTGATACCCGATTTCACTTCCCAGGCGACAACCCCGTTCGGCCGCCAAACGCGCCGCCGCCGCCCTCGCCGCCAGACGCCGCGGCTGCAACAAGACGATCTGCCCGGCGCCGGCGAGCGACGCATCCAACATCGCCAATGGAACGCGGCTGGTCTTGCCCGCCCCGGCCGGGGCCTGAAGAACGGCGCAGGCATTGGTGCTCAACGCTTCGACGAGGGGCGCCAGCACCACATCGATCGGCAAGGGGGGCAAGGGGCGGCTTCGCGGACCGTTCTCGATCGGCTTGGGTTCAGGCATCAGCGAAAAGCCGCAGCTTGCGGTCCGTAATCCGGAAAAAAATACTTTGTGACCCTAGACGAGCGGGCGGCGACTAAGGTATGGTAAGAAATCTTCTCTGGTCCGCATGTGACGGTTTCAATGGATCTGTTGTCGTTACTTTCCGATCAGTTGTTGTCGGCCGCCCAGGCGCCGCTGGCGGTGTTGGCCGTCTTGGTGTTGATGCTGATCGGCGATCTGGCCACGGCGCCCTCGTCTCGCTGAGCCTCCTTTCGCTGGGCCTCCTTTCGGCGGCCCCCCTTGCCTGGCGTCGCGTCAATGAGCTAGCCCGTCTAACTGGCTCGAATCTCACCCTCTTCCTTGAGCATTCGCAGCGTCTTTTGGAAGGCGTCGGCCGTCTGTTCGAGATCGGCATCGGTATGCACCGCCGAGGTCGGGCCGCCGGGCCAAGAGAATAGCTCGACCCCGTGGATCATCATCCCCAGCCGCAGCTTGGCGGCCAGCGACGCCGGCGCCTTGGCCTTCAAAACGCGGTAGTCGTACTTGCCCGCTTCGATGTCGGCCGCTGTCACGGGCAGGTTTTCGGGGTTCATGAAGATGTGAAAACCCGAGAACGTGCCGTAGACCGACCAGTTGACCCGTTCGTCGCGCAGCACGCGGCCG
>DATNEC010000207.1:0-2745 GCA_035606815.1 Pirellulales bacterium | reverse complement strand
ACGGCCAGCGCGAACAGCTTGAGAATCAAGTTCAGCCGCCGCGGCACGGAGTCTCGGCGGCCGGCTTCCCAATCGTGGCTGAGGTGCGGCGTGACGAGCGCCGCGATCATCTCGGCGACGCCGAGAAACAACAGCGGCACGACGCGCGAACTATGGTATTGCCCGACCAGGGCCAGGGCTTCGACCTCCGGCAGTCCGCTGTGATGCACCAGCAGGTAGCGGTCGGCCAGCCCGAACAAGTTGGCCAGCCAATTCGTGACCCAAACCCAGAGGGCGAACGGCAGCAGCTTGCCCCAAAACTCTCGCTGCGTCGAGCGGCCGGTGGTCGTGGGCAACTCGCGCCACACGCGGCGCCCCCAGAGCAACCCGGCGGCCGACGACAGCAGGCACGCTCCGCCGAAGGCGCCGACGACGCTCACGGCGCTGCGGCGCCAGCCGAGCAACAACCCGATTCCCAGCAGCGCGAAGGCCAGGCTGTTCAAAAAGTGCATCGCCGAAACGACGCGCGTCAGCCGCAGCGAGTTGAACAGCGCAGCCAAGACGCTGTGCGCGATCCAGGCGCCCAGGCCCAGCGCAAGCCAGACGACCAGTTCGCCGCAGTCGTCGCCGCCAAAGATCAGCCGCGAAAACCAGCGGTTGCCGGCGATGGCGATCGACGTGGCCAGCACCGCCAGCGCCACCGAACAAATGGCGATGCGGGTCAAAAACGTCTTGAGTTGGCCGCGCTGACGGAAGTATTCCACATAGCGGCCAAAGGAGCCAGGCAGCCCCAACAGCGCGACGGGGGCCGCCATCATCAAAAATCCGAAGCTCAGATCCCATTGGCCCAACTCGTCGGCGTCGAGCCAGCGGCAAAACAACACGCCCCGCAGCAAGCCGACCAAGCGCTGGGCGATGGTCAGCCCGAGCAAGATCGCGACGCTGCCGGCGAGGGTGTCGGTCTCGAAGGCCGGCTTCGCCGGTTCGTCGGCAGGGGAGAGGGCGGCAGCGCTCATGCGTGTACCAGCTCCCGCGACGGTTCCGCGTCGAGTTGGTTTTCATACGCATATCGCTCGACTCGCAGCTTGCGAGGATCGACGGAGAGCCAGTTTTTCAATCGCAGCATGTCGTCGTCGCCGTGGATGCGCTGCAGATGAAAGGCGTCGTCGCCCGGAAAGTTATAGCCGCCATAAGCGGAGCAAACGCCCGCATAGCCGGCTTCGCGTGCGATGCGAAAGGCACGGGGATGCAGATTGGCATGCAGACCGTAGGGGAAGGCAAAATACCGCACCGGGCGGCCGATGGCGGCTTGCAGTTCTTGCCCGGCGACGACGATCTCGTCGTAGACGCGCTCGGGATCGGTCACTTTCCCCAGATCGGCGTGCGTCCGCGTATGGGCGCCGATTTCGATGCCTCCGGAGGACATCTCGCGAAGTTGTTCGAGGGTATTTGGCAGGAAGCGTTCGCCTCGGGCCACGTCGTGCGGAAAGGGAATTCCATGAAAGACATGGCTCGCCGCGACGAAGTACGTGCAGGGGATCTGCTCTTCGATCAACAGCGGCAGCGCGCGGTCGCAGTTCTCGGCGTATCCGTCGTCGAAGGTGACGCTGACCGCGGGACGAAAGTTGGCCCCGCTGCGCAGCCGCGCCTGAAGCTCGGCCAGCGAGACCATGTCGAAACGGGCCTTCAGCCAAGCCATCTGCCGGGCGAAGACGTCGAACGGGCAAGTCCAGTCATTCGTGCGATCGTCGGCCACGCGATGATAGAACAAGATCATCAGCGGCGCCCGACCCGCCGCAGCCATTCGCCCATTGCGAATCCGCCGCGACGGATAGGTTCCCCGGTAGTAAAGGCCCAAGGCCCAGCGTTTCCACATCGCATCGTTGGTCATCAACCGCCTCTTGTTTTCATTCCGTCGCAGTATCATTGCGCCCTTGTTTCTTCGACCGTCGCCGCATCCAGGCCGCGGTCCCGCGGAGCCACGCTTTGGTGCGCACGCCGGCGATCCAGGCACGGTGCCGCAAGCGCGCCGAGCGACGCCGGGCGACGATGCGCACTTCGAACAGCGAGCGCCGTTCGGCCCGCCACCAGGACTTGTACGGTTCGTCCCCGCGCAGAAAATCGAACCAGCGGAACCCTGCTTCGATGGCCGTTCGCAAGGCGCCGATCTGCACCAGCCACCCCGGCTTGTCTTGCATTGCATCGGGATCGATTCCCGATTGGTAGTGGTAGATCGTGTCGGCCGAATTGAGATCGAACTCCGCGGCGACCGGCCGGCCGTCCAACTCGATCCATTGCAGCCGCAATTGTCCCAACTCGTGGAAGCGCTCGGCGGCTTCGGCCAAAAAGCGGGCGAACCGCGGCGAAGCGAAGCAACCGGCATCGCCGAGGCTCGCGCGCCGCCGCTGGTGCAACTCGTGCAGAATCGCCAGCCCGTCGGCGACTTCGGCCTCGCTTTGCGCCGTTCGCAGCAGGGCCCGGCCCGTCTCGAAATGCCGCTTCTCCAGCGTGCGCACGCCGCCGCGGCGAGACTTGGAAAGTCTGGCTAGGTAGCTCTTCCAATCGGCCGGCAATTCGAGGCGCCAGGCGCCGAGCCGCTCGCGCCGATGCACGACGCAGCCTTGCGCCGCGAGTTCTTCGCTCATGGCATGAACCAGGGGATCTTCAAGTTCGATGCCGTCGAGCTCGATCAGATCCCACAGCTCGCGGGCTTCGCCGCCGAGCCACTCGGCCAGCCGGCGAGCGACGAGTTGCTCTTGGCCCGGC
>DATNEC010000185.1:0-2359 GCA_035606815.1 Pirellulales bacterium | reverse complement strand
GAATCTGCCAGATGCTAAGCCTCGCGTCAGGAGGCGTTTCTGGAAGCCTGAGGGAATATGGGGCTCCGGCTTGGGAATGTTATTTCGACAGCTTGGGTGACAGCCGCCAGGCCTGCACGGCTACAACGCCCTGGGCCTCGCTGGAATCCGTCAACTCGATCCCGTCGCTTTCTCGCCCCGGAAATGCCAGGGCGGTCAGCACCACTTGCCCGTCGTTGACGAACGTCTCGACCGAGCAGGCATCGACGAAGATGCGGAAACGGACTCGTCCCCGTGGCCGCGGGAGGGGCGCCGAATAGACGCCCGCAAACTTGGGGTGGAAGCTCGCGTCGCCGGATCGCGTGCGGTCGAGGAAAACCAAGCCGCGAGTGCGATCGACGCGCAGGACCAGTTCTTCGCCGGCGCCCTGCAACAGCTTCACTTCCTGAACGGCGTCATTCGCTGGCTCGAAGTCGATGGAGAGTTCCAGTGGGCCGCACTTGATTCCCGACTCTCGCAACCAGGCGTTGGCCGCCGCAATCGATCCGCCGCCAAAGCGTTGCCGCGGGCCGCGCAGCGTTTCAAGTTCGACAACTGGCGTTTGCCGGAGCCGGGCGCCGTCCGGAGTACCGACGAGCCGCAATTCGCGCGGGATGGACATGGCGCTGCGCCAAGGAGAAGTTGGAACCTGATTCGCGTACTGCCAGTTGCTCATCCAGCCGAGCCAGAGTCGGCGGCCGTCCGATTTCGGAATGTCGCTCCAAGAAACTCCGGCGTAGAAGTCGGGGCCAAAGTCGGCCCACAGAGGGCGGTCGTCGGCGGACCGGGCCGGTCGATCGGCCAGCAGGACGTGGTCGACATTGATGTGGCCCCAGCCGCCGCTGTGCTTATCGACGATCTGCAGTTCGGCTCGCTTTCCGAGCAGGTCGCCGACATCCCAGGATTGCCAGGCGAGTCGCTCCCGGTCGCGGCCGCTCGCCGTGCGGACCGCCTGGCCGTCGACGCGTAGATCGAGCCGCGTCTCGCGATGCGCGCCGCCGCCGATCAGAAAACTGATATGCGAGTGGGTGATCTCGAAGGCCGGCGACGTGAGCGTGCCTTGCGAATTGTCGCCGCCGAGAAAGCTGTTGACGAGCCGTCCGCCGCGGAAACCGCTCACCGGCTGTTGGTTGGGCAAGGCGCCGCGAGCCGGCTCGCGGCCGAAGGCCTCGCCCTCGGTCCGCCAGTCGCCATAACCGTGTTCGAAATCGGCGAGCACTCTTCCCGAGGGCACGAATTCCGCCTGTTCGGCAGGAGGCGGGTCGGGCGTGAACCGCCGGCCGTCGAAATCGCCCACGAAATATTGGGAACCCGAGCCGCCCGCCGGGCCGCCGGGATTGACGTTCACGATCAGAACCCACTTGACCGCGCCGCCGCCATCCACATTCAGCGGAAACAGGTCGGGACACTCCCAGAGACCATCCGTCGCTGCGGCCGGGCCGAATTCGCCAACATACTTCCATTGCTTGAGATCGGGCGAGGCGTAGAAATGGACCTTCTGTTCCGCCGCAAGGGCCGCGGTCATCACCCACCGCGCGCTCGGCTCGTGCCAAAAAACTTTGGGATCGCGGAAGTCGGCCATCTTCAGATCCAGGACCGGATTGCCGGCAAACTTCGTCCAGGTGCGGCCGCGATCGTTGCTGTAAGCGAGACGCTGATCCTGGCGGCCTGGACGGTGGCCGGTGTAGATCGCAACCAAGGGCGGCTTGTCATTCTCGCCAAAGCCGGTCGTGTTCTGCCAGTCGACCACGGCGCTGCCCGAAAAGATCATCACGCCGTCTTCCTCGGCGAGCGCCAGCGGCAGGGGCTCCCAGCGAACAAGATCGCGGCTGACGGCATGGCCCCAGCTCATGTGGCCCCAGGTATTGCCCAGCGGGTTGTACTGGTAGAAGAGGTGGTATTCGCCGTCGTAGAACACCATCCCGTTCGGGTCGTTCATCCAGTTCACCTCGGGCGTGAAGTGGTATCGCGGCCGGAAAAGTTCTCTGTAATATTCCGACGAGCGCCTGTACTCAGCGAGCCGAGCGCTGGCGCGCGCAAGTTCGCCCGACGTGAGCTGACCGGCGTCAGCCTCTTCGGCTCGAGCGGCTGCCGCAGTTGTCGAAACGACGGCGAGAATAAACGCGATGCGGACGATCATCTTGCTGATTCTCCAACGGGTTGCCCGCGGATTAGCACAGGCATGCTTTTCCGCCGGTTGTTGCTCGTCCCACCCAGCACTTGGATCGCCTTGGACGCAGACGATGCATCAGCATTTTATAGCTTGAATTCGACGGACGGGCCGGCGACTGCCAGACGCCGCCAGCGCTTGAACGGCTTGGCGACGCGAAACGGGGTCGGA
>DATNEC010000184.1:0-6187 GCA_035606815.1 Pirellulales bacterium | reverse complement strand
GCCCGCGTGGCGCGAGAGGCCGTGGAGGCCGGCGCCGAGATCATCAACGACATCACGGCCCTCGCCGGCGACGCGGCGATGCCACAGGTCGCGCGAGAAACGCAGGCCGGCGTTTGCGCCATGCACATGCAAGGCACGCCGCAAACCATGCAAGACAACCCCTCTTACGCCGACGTCGTCGCCGACGTGCTGGCCTACCTTCGCGAGCGCCGCCGGTCGCTTGTCGCCGCCGGCATCGATCCCGAGCGGCTCGCGCTCGATCCGGGCATCGGCTTCGGCAAAACGCACCAGCACAATGTGACCCTACTGTCGCACTGCGACCGTTTCCATGAGCTTGGCTCGCCGCTGGTCGTTGGCCCCTCGCGGAAGGGCTTCATCGCCAAGATCTTGCAAGACAAGCAAGCCGACCGCACGGCCGGCACGATCGGCGTGGCGCTCTCGCTGGCCAGCCAAGGCGTGCAAATCATTCGCGTTCACGACGTCGAACCCGTCCGCCAGGCGCTGCTGCTCTTCGAGGCGACCGGCGGGATCGAGCGGTAGCCCGACTCGACCCAGACTGCTCAAATTGACGCTCGGAGTCGAAATCTCGCGCCTTTTCGTTGCCACCCCTACATTCGTAAGCCGAAAGAGGAATAAGCCAGACTCCGAAAACGCCCAATTCCGCCGCCCTGAAAGGCTATGCGCGACCGTCGAGCTCGAACCACTGCGCTTCCGCATTCGGGCGCCGGCAATCGAAAGTCGAGAGCCTCGCAGCGGTTTCGTGCATGGCCGGCGGCGCTCTTCGGGGCGTTTCTCGTTCTCGCCGCCGCCGGCTGCACGGGCGCCGGCCAGTGGTATCGCAACGGCTTCAAGGTCGGGCCAAACTATCGCCGGCCGCCGGGACCAGTTTCTTCGCAGTGGATCGACGCGGCCGACCGCCGCGTCGTTCCCGCGCCGCCGGTGGATTGCTGGTGGATGCAGTTCAACGATCCGGCGCTCGACGAACTGATCGACGTGGCCTCTCGGCAGAACCTCGATTTGCAGACCGCCGGCACGCGGATTCTCGAAGCTCGGGCCAAACGCGGTATCGCCGCGGGCAACTTGTTTCCTCAATCTCAAAGCGCCGTCGGAACCTACGTCCGGGGCAACTTCGGTCAAAACCTCGGCTTTCCGCTGCCCCGCCAATTCAACCTGTTCGCCGACGGCTTCAACGCCTCGTGGGAAGCCGATTTCTGGGGCCGCTATCGCCGCACGATCCTGTCGAGCCAGGCGACGCTCGAAGCCTCGGTGGAAGGCTATCGCGACGCGCTGGTCATGTTGTTGTCCGACGTGGCGACCAGCTACGTCCAGTACCGCACCTTCCAGCAGCGATTGGAGTACGCGCGGCGCAACGTCGAGATCCAACGGGGAACGTTCGATCTCGCAAAGGCCAAGTTCGACGCCGGCGCGACCACCGAGCTCGACGTCGCGCAGGCCAAGTCGAGCCTGGCCCAGACCGAATCGACGATCCCCGCGTTGGAAATCGGCATGCGCCAATCCGCCAATAGCCTCTGCATTCTGATGGGTCTCCCGGCCAGGGATCTTTCGGAAATGCTGCAAGTCCGGCCGATTCCGCGGGCGCCCGTCGAGGTCGCCGTGGGCATTCCGGCCGATCTGCTGCGGCGCCGTCCCGACGTGCGGCAGGCGGAGCGCGCGATCGCCGCGCAAAGCGAACAGATCGGCATCGCCCTGGCCGACCTCTATCCGCGGCTTTCGATCAACGGCTTCCTCGGCTACGCCGCCAGCGACTTGAAGGACTTGTTCGCGTCGAAGAGCTTTACGGGAGTCATCTTTCCCACGTTTCAATGGAACATTTTGAATTACGGCCGGATCATGAACAACGTCCGCGCGCAGGACGCGAACCTGCGCGGCACGGTGCTGACCTATCAGCAAACGGTGCTGCGCGCGGGGCGCGAGGTCGAGGATTCGCTGGTCGCGTTTCTCCAAACCCAGGTGCAGGCCAAGCGACTAGAGGAGAGCGTCGCGGCGGCGGAGCGCTCGGTGCAGATCGTGAGAGAGCAATACCAAGGCGGCGTCACCGACTTCAATCGCGTGTACAATGCCCAATCGACGCTCGTCGCGCAGCAAGACCAACTGGCCTCCGCGCAGGGCGCCATCGCGCTCAACCTGATCGCGGTCTACAAGGCGCTGGGCGGCGGCTGGCAATGTTTCGGCGGCGCCCTCGGCGGGCCGGGTTCCGCGTGTCCGCCCGGCTCTGGATCTCCTCGATTCGCCTCGGCGCCCGGCGTCGCACCGCAGCCGAAGATGGCCAAATCGCCCCAAGTTGGCCTCGCGGCGGATGGCCGCGTTGCTCGCCGCTCTGGCTCGAAGATTGCCAACTTGCCCGAAGTTTCCCGATAGCAAGTGGCCATCTTCGAGCGGCATTCAATAAGTAGCTCCGACGCTCCGCGGCCGAAGATAGCCAATTCGGCCCAAGTTGGCCTCGCGGCGGATGGCCATGTTGCTCGCCGCTCTGGCTCGAAGATTGCCAACTTTTCCGAAGTTTCCCCATAATGAGTGGCCATCTTCGAGCAGCACTCAGTAAGTAGCTCCGACGCTCCGCGGCGGAGATGGCGAATTAAGTACCTCCGACGCTCCGCGGCGGAGATGGCGGCATTGCCAAATGCGATTGGCAACGGCCCCCGTCACGGAGTGCCGGGGCTACCTGGTTGCGTGCGGTCGGCAAGGTTCGCTTTCCAAGATAATCCGAGACTGGCTTGGGGTGGCACGGATGCGACGCACATAATCTTGCGTTTTCGTCGGCGCGGGTTAAAAATGAGGCGTCGAACTGCAAGCGGACGGCGCGGAACCGCCGCCGAAGCAGATCGACTATCGGATAGGAGAGGCCGCTATGGATTCTCGTCCTTCCTCGCAATCCGCCGTTCGGCCCTCGCGTTTCGCCGTCCGGCGCAGCCTGCTTGTTTCGCTGTTCGCCCACGCGGCGGCGCTGTTGGTCTTGGCGGCCCTGCTGCAGCCCGCCGGGTCCGGTCCCAGCCCGCCGCTCGCGCTGGAGGTCAGCAGCGTCGATCCGGCGCCGGAAATGGAAACGCTGGTGATGAGCGATTCGCTGCTGCCGCCCGAGGCGGGGGAGTTGCTTAGCGACAGCGAATCCGACCCGTTTGCCGGCGCCGGCCAGGCCGCCGCGGCGCCATCGGCCGAGTTGTCCTGGCCCGATGGCCGAGGCGGCGCCGGCCTCGAGGCCGCGTCGCACCGAGGATCGGGGCCGGGCGTCTCCTTCTTTGGCACGGTCGCTTATGGCGACCAGTTCGTATACATCGTCGATACCTCGACCAGCATGGACCAGGGCCGCGGGGCGAGCGCCAGCGAAGGCAGCCGCTTTGTCCGGGCCCTGGCGGAGTTGAGAGCGTCGGTGGGCCGCTTGTCGGAGAACCAGTCGTTCTACGTGGTCCTGTTCAACGGCCAGACGCGGCGGATGTTCGACGACGACGCGATTTTTCCGCAGGCGATCCGGGCCACGTCCGACAACAAGCGGCGGCTGAACGAATGGCTGGCGACCGTTCGCACGGGCAGTTCGACCGACCCCAGGGAATCGATCCGGCTGGGCCTGGGCATGCAGGCCAGCGCCTTGTTTTTGCTCTCGGACGGCGAATTCAACGGACAGCAATCCAACATCAATTCAGACCTGTTGAACGGGAACCCCAGCGTCTTCGAGGTCGTCGAGCGGTTCAACGCAAACCGGACCCCGATCCACACCGTCGCCTATGAAGACATGTCGAATTGCCGACTGATGGAGCAAATTGCCAAATCGACGGGGGGCGAATACAAGTTCGTGCCGCCGCATTCCTCGGCCGCCGCGAACTCTGCGGCCGCCAGTTCTGTGGCGCCCGCCGATGTGCAGAACAATCGCGCGAACTTTCTTCTGTTCCGCGCTCGCTCGCTTGAATCCCGAGGCCGCGCCGATCAAGCGCAGGCGATCTACCGCCGCATCGAGCGAGATTTTTCCGGGACCGAAGCGGCCCAAGCCGCCGCGGCGAAGATCTCACAACTGTCAGCGAGCGAGCCATGAGCGAAGCCGCTTCGCCGCCGATCGAGGGAGACCGGGCGCGCTGGCAGTTCAGCCTGCGCAGCATGTTGTTGCTGACGCTGACGGCCGCCGTGCTCTCGGCCCTGTATCGGGTGGCGCCGCAACTGGACGTGTTCGTGGCCGGCATTGCCCCGGCGATTTGGACCACGCTCGGCATCGTGCGAAATCGCAGGCGCAGGGGCAAACTATCGCGGCTGGCGGCGTGCTGCGCGATCGCCTCGTGGTGCGCGTGTTACCTGGCAAGCATCGGGCCGGCCATCCTCATCGCCCATCGTTGCGTTTGGACCGGAGCGATCTTCGAGCGGCTCTATTCGCCGATCGAATGGCTCCACAAGCACACGCCGGCGGCGGCCGGCTTGGAGTGGTACGTCGCATTCTGGCGCGACCTGGGATAGCGGGCTCGTCCGTACTACAAACGCTCTATTTCTTTCCGGGCCGCGAAGATTTCATCCCGCGGATCAATTCAGAACATTAAAGTCAAAGTGCAGAAAGTCGCTTTTCGCGGAGCGAAAAGCGACTTTGGCGGCCGCCTCCGCCCGATTTGACGCTCCCGGAAGATTCGTGTAGCGTGAGTTCAATGGTTGCCAGGAACGAGGACGGTCGCGGTCATTACCAGGGAAGAGGAGCATTTACTATGGCTAGAAAGCCAATCTGGGCGTTCTCGATGGCGCTAATGACTTTTGCGGCCAGTGAACTTGCGGCCCGCGCGGAACCACCAGCAGACGACGCGAAATCGAGTGATGCCGGCGGTGGGCCGCCGGGCGCATTCGGGTCGATTCGCCTGCGCGATGTACGTACGATCGCTGTCCCCGGACAATTGTTGCAGACGCTCAGCGGCCATCGCGCGCTCGTGCCGGCGGTTTCGTTCGTCCCCGACAGCAGATACCTATTATCCATGTCCAACGACTCGCATATTCGCATTTGGGATCTTGAGTCGGGCAAGTGCGTTCGCGAGTCGTTGGTCGAAGGTGGAAGCGACATGCTGGCCCTATCGCCCGATGGGAAGTCGCTGGCGGTCAGCACGGCCGACGGCGCAGTAGCCCTACTAGACGTGCCCAACGCCGACAACTCGACCAAAGAATTTCGGCGTTTCGAGCAGGCGCACAGTCGGCGCATCGCGAGTTTGGCTTTTTCGCCAGAAGGCGACCTGCTCGGCTCGGCAAGCCACGACGGCACGTCGGTGATCTGGGACGTGAAAACGGGCCGCGAGATGCGGCGATTCGAGGGACGCGACGGGGCGGCGCACGGCGTCTGCTTTTCGCCGGATGGCCGCCGTATCGTCATTGCCGGCAACAACAAATTGGTTCGCATCTGCGACTGTTGAACAGGGTTTTCTGGTTCGTACTCTCGTCGGCCACGAAAAGGAAGTGCTGACCGCGCAGGTTTCACCCGACGGCCGATCCGTGCTCTCAGGCGGTTTCGACAACGTACTCCGGCAGTGGAGTTTTGCCACCGGCCGCGAGATCCGGAGACTGACCGGACATACCGCTGTGGTGCGTGCTGTAGCCTTTTCGCCCGATGGCACGCTCGCCGCTTCCGCCAGCGAAGATCACACGATACGACTTTGGGACTTGGAAACGGGCGCCGAAATCCAGAAGCTTGAGGCGCACCAAGATTATGTACTGACCGTGGCCTTTTCACCGGATGGCGCGTTGTTAGCGTCGGCCGGGGGCGGCGATGTCGCCTATCCGCCCGATGCGCCGCGGGGCAAATGGATCCCTGGCGACGACTATGCGGTTCGCGTCTGGACTGTGCCTGTTTTCAACAAGGTCGACAAAACGAAAAAGGCGTCCGGCGCCGAAATTCGATAAGTGCATCTCAGCCATCCGTTAGGATCTCGCGATCACCCCGCCAATTGTGCGATCCGGTGCTTGATCTTCAATAGCCCCCCGTCGCTTGCGATTGCAGACCAAGCCGCCGGGGTGATAAGGTCGTTTGCCCCCCGGTCCAACGGCAACGCGCGTTCGTTCGCCGCTCGGCGCCGCCGCTTTCGAGCGCGGCTTGCCGCACTCGCGCGGCGGTTGGCCGAAGGAGCGCCTTGGAACGCGAAAAATGATGATTTATACGCCGCACCAAATCATAAAAGGCCGCGAGGCAAGAAAACCGCCAAAACCTCGGCCCGGA
>DATNEC010000175.1:0-6865 GCA_035606815.1 Pirellulales bacterium | reverse complement strand
CAAAATCACCCGCTCGACGCCCAAGCGGCGAACGAACTCGATGCCGCTCGGTTCGGTCAGCGTCATCTGCGTCGAGCCATGCACGGGCAATCCGGGCGCGAGCCTCGCGATCAGCCGCGCCAAGCCGAGATCCTGGACGATCACCGCATCGGCGCCGGCCTGGGCGATCGCCGCCGTCGTGCACGCGATTTCCGGCAGTTCGTCGGAAAAAATCAACGTATTCAGCGTGACGTAACCCCGCACGTTGCGGCCGTGCAGATACTCGATGACCTTGGGCAGTTCTTCCAGCGTGAAGTTCGCGGCGCGATGCCGGGCGTTGAAATTGGCCAGGCCGAAATAGACCGCATCGGCGCCGTTGGCCGCCGCCGCGCGCAGCGCCTCCCAATCGCCCGCCGGAGAGAGCAATTCGGTGTGAGGCTGCGGTCGGTCGATCATCGAGGCGCCTGGAGCGAGGGAAACGCGGCGATCCGTCAGTATAGACGAGACTCAGGGCGGCGAGTAAGGCACCAGCCGCTTAGTGCGCGGTCGTCTCCTATTCGGCTCGAGACGTGTAGGCCGTTGGCGTGAGCATTAACACTGCACCCAGGGCAATGATCGCGATGCTCGCCGATTGCGTTCGGCCAAGCAACGACAGGAGGCAGGCGGCGATTTCGGCGGGCCGAGGATTCGCCGAGGCGGCGGCGACCACCGCGAACTGAGAACGATCGAAGCCCGCTGATGCCAAATAGCCGGTTACGGCGAGCCCAAGCAAGCTCGCCGCCCAGGCCAGGCCATGCTTCAGGCCGCGAAAACGAGACGATGGCGATTGGCCGCCGGTGCGACCAATGCCGCCGCCACTGGCTAACAAGGCGACCTGCCCTGCCAACATCACCGCGTAGCCGACGGACATTTTCCGTGCTCCGATGGCCGCGGGCGCGAGGTCTTCAGGCTGCGGCCGCAACATGGAAAGGGCCAGCGTTTTTCCTGTCCATGTGGCATCACGCGTCCCCATCAAAACCAAGGCGCCGGAAATGAGCGTCAGGACTCCGGCCGCCGCCAAAAGTCCGAGGCTGGTCCCGCTCGGCGTTCCAGCACGGGCGCCAAGGTCGAAGGACCATGAAGCAACTGTCACGCCCAGCCCAAACAAGGCCCCAAAAGCGCCTGCCAGAGCGACCTCGCTGAGCTGTGCATGCTCCGGCGAGGCGACTGGCGCTCCCCAGCGTGATGAACGTGCGGGCGATCGCCGAGCCCCACGCCGTCAAGCCAATGCTGCCTACGATGCTCGCGATGGCGCCGCCGAGAAACAATAGCTTTGGTCGGTTCACGGCTTATTTCCTCGGCGATGAAATTCTCGCTACTAATGCGGGCTTGGCCATCGGCTTCCTCTCCGGCACGATCGCGGATGGGTGAATGCTGGTCAAGTAATCGGTAGTTGGCGAATCAAGGCCCGGCGTTTCATGCGACGGGAACGTCAATCGTTAGCGTTTCCCAGATTGCGCCTCCGGGCGCGTCCTTGACCGCGTTTTCCCGATAGCTTTGGAGCAATAGTTCAACGGCCTCTTTGATCATTGCCCGCGCTTCGTCGATGTCTCGGCCTTGGGTCACGGCGCCCGGCAACTCCGGAACTTGCGCCATGATCCAGCCATCCTCAATCGCCTGATAGATCACGGTATACTCGCGTCTCATAGCACTATTCTAGTCGCGGCCGGGCCAAATCGCCCAAATCCAGATAAATCTTCTCGCCGCGGAATTTCTTCCGCCGAAGATCCCACGGAAAGAAGATCACGACTTGAAACGCAACCGGCTGGCCGCTGGCCGGAAAGCCGAGCCAGTCGGCGGCGTGCGTCGCGGTGACGGCCGCTTCCTCGCAAACGCCTTGCGGCCCGACGACGATGTCGGTCAGGCGAAACTTGACGTCGGGAAAGGCCGTCAACAAGCCGGTGTAAAACTGCTCGGCGCCGGCATGACCAAGCCACCGCTCGCCGGTCGGGCGCAGCTCGTAGACGCAGTCCTCGGTCAACGTCGCCAGCAGGCCTGGAATGTCGCGGCGGTCTTCGGCCACGGAGTGCTGCTGCCACAGGTCGCGGATCTCGCGGTGCAGTTCCGGAGACGTTTTGCGACAGAGGAGTTCAAGAGCGGGATCTCGCATTAGCGTTTGCCACGAGTGCGTGCTAGAATTGAATTCACCTCTTTTAAGCATCGAGAAGGAAGTATGGATCTGGCTCGCGACATCCATTCGCTGACGGACTTCAAGAAAAACACGCCCGAATTCCTCCGGCAGTTGAAAGACACCGGCGAACCCGTCGTGCTCACCATCAACGGAAAGGCCGAATTGGTGGTGCAGGACGCGGCGTCGTACCAAAGACTCCTGGACTTGGCGGAAGCGGCAAAGGTCGTCGAAGGAATCAGCCAGGGCCTCGAAGATATGAAAGCCGGGCGGACGATCAGCCTGGATGACTTCAAGGCGCACGTACGGAAAAAGCACGGAATTTCGATTTGATGTATCGGGTCGAAATCACCGCCCAAGCCCGGGGCGACGCCGACGCCGCACACGCCTGGATGACCGAACACATCTCGCGTGCGCACGCGGATGAGTGGTATCGAGAGCTTTTCCATCAGATCGAGACGCTCAAACGCCACCCGACCCGCTGCGCGATTGCCGCGGAATCCGGTAAATTCACCCAAGAAATCCGAGAGCTGGTCTACGGCAAAGGCCGTCACAAACAAAAGTATCGAATTCTTTTCGCGATCGGCGAGGAAGTGGTTACGGTCTTGTACATTTACCACAGTTCGCGAAAAGAGCTTGAGCCATAGGCCGCTCGTCCACCTACCACCCCATGCAGCACGGCACGTCGGGGTTGTTCATGAAGAACATGATTCGCTCGTCAAGGGGATGCTTCCGCCGCTCGGCTCGGTCGTGGACCACGTGGCCGTCGACGACCACGGCCGTAACGTGCGTGACGTGCTCGAACGGGTCGCCGTCGTAGAGCACCAAGTCGGCCGTCTTGCCGGCTTCGAGCGTGCCGAAGCGATCGTCGATCTCCAAGATCTTGGCGGCGTCGAGCGTGATGGCGCGCAAGGCCCGGTCAAAGCCGAGACCATAGACCATCGCCATCGCCGCTTCGTAGCGGGCGACGCGCGTCTTGGGCACGTAATGCTCCACGCCGCTGGCGATTGCGATCAGCAAGTCTCGATCGGCGAGCGCGGCGGCGTTCGCCAGCGAACTATTGTAGGTTTCCATCTCGGCCACGCGCTGCATCGTCGGATGGACGATGATCGGCAGCTTGGCCTCAGCTAATCGATCTCCCAGCAGATATGCCTCGGCCGAAAGGGCCAAGCGGCCCTTGAGCTTGAACTCGTCGGTGAGTCGTAGCGCGGTCACGATGTCGTCGGCCCGCTGGGCGCAAAACATGGCCGGCAGCTTTTGTTCGAGCACCTGGCCCAGGGCTTCGTGCTTCAGGTTGCGGTCGGGCTGCGAAGCTTCGTCCTTGGCCGCGCGCCGCTTGCGAGCATAGTTGGCGGCGTCGCTCAAGGCGCCGCGGACCAGCGCGGCCGTGCCCATCCGTGTGCCGGGCCGTTTGTCGGGATACGTCTCCTTGGGCGGCTCGCCGAGATTGAAGAGCATCATCTGCGGAAATCGGACGGTCATCGCTTCGGCCGTTTTGCCGTGCGTGCGGAACACGCCCGTCTGCCCGGCGATCGCATTGGCCCGGCCGGGGCAAGCGTGAACCACGGTGATGCCCTGTTCGAGCAAAAACCGCAGCAGCGGCTCGGAAGGGTTGAAGGCGTCGAGGGCTCGCAGATCGGCCTGGTTCGGATCGGTCGATTCGTCGGCGTCCTGATCGGCCGGAATGTTCAACGCCCCGCTGAGCGGGACCATGCTGTGCGCGTCGATCAGCCCCGGCGTGACCACGGCCGCGGCCAGCACCGGCACGTCTTTGGGCAATTCGAAATCCTTTCGCGGCCCGGCGTAGACGATCTTGCCCTCTTTGACATGGACGGCGCCCTCCTCGATCGATTCCTCGGCCACGGTGTGCAAGCGGCCGGCGAGCACGACGAACTCTTGGCTCTCGTTGGTCGGCGCCTTGGCCTCATCGGGCGGTTTCGGCGGCTCGACGGCCGCGCGCGGCTCGACGAGCGGTTTGGCCGGCGGCGCCTGGCTGCGGTCGGCCAAGGCGAAGCCGCCGGTTTGATACAGCCGGTCTTTGTCGTCGGCCAGGTCGAACGCGCGCCGGCCCTCGATATAGGTTTCGAGCACGCGCGAATAGACGCTGAAGGGCGGCCCGCTGAGCACGACGAAATCGGCGTCCTTGCCTTTTTCGAGCGAGCCGACCCGCTCGTCGAGGTGCATCGCCTGGGCCGGGTAAATCGTGATCGCCTTGAGCGCCGTCTCTTCGTCGAGTCCGCCGCGAACGGCGATCGCCGTGGTGCGCAGCAAAAATCGGCTTTCGGTCACCGGATCGTCGGTGTTGACCATCACTTTCACGCCGGCGTCGGTCAGCCGCTTGCCGGTCTCTTCCAGAAAGTCCATCACCTCGGCCTTGCCGCCGATGCTGTCGGGCACGGTCATCGAGACCGGCACGTTGCGGCGGGCCAACTCGTCGGCAATCTTGTAAGCCTCGGTGCCGTGCTGCACGACCAATTCGAACCCGAACTCGTCGGCCAGGCGGAGCACGGTGCGGATGTCGTCGGCGCGGTGCGTGTGGAAATGCACCGTCCGCCTGCGCTGGAGCACTTCCACGAGCGGTTCGAGTTGCAAGTCGGTCTCGGGCGGCGAGGCGTCTTCGCCGGCGGCCAGCTTTTTGCGGTAGTTGTCCCACTTGCGCTGGTAGTCGCGGGCCTTGAGGAATTCGCTGCGCTGCAAGGCGGCGGTTTTCATCCGCGTCATGGGCGCCTGCTTGCGGCCGCCGTAGGCCCGCTTGGGGTTCTCGCCGTTGGCCATCTTCAACCCGCCGAGTGGCCCCGACGAGACGATCGCCATCTGCTCGACCGTGTGGCCGTGCAACTTGACGTAGAGCGTCTGCCCGCCGATGACGTTTCCGCTGCCGGGCATGATGTTCGTGGTCGTGATGCCGCCCGAGAGGGCCATGCGAATGCCGGGATCGAACGGGTTGATGGCGTCGAGCGCCCGCACGCCGCTTTGCACCGGGCCGGTCATCTCGTTGCCGTCGCTGTTGGCTGATACCGTGGGCCGCGAATAGACGCCCAGATGCGAGTGCGAATCGACCAGGCCCGGAATGATCGTCTTGCCTTTCAGATCGACTCGCCTGGCGTCCTCGGGCACGGTCACCTGGTCGCTCGACCCGATCTCGACGATCTTGCCCTTCTCGACGAGCATGGCGCCGGAATCGAACGAGCGGCCCGCCGCCGTCAGAATCTTGGCGCCGACATAAGCGGTGGTCGTCGCGGGTTCGGCCGCCGAAGAGGCGGCGGCTTGAAGCAGGATCAGCAGGGTTCCAAATGCAAAGATCGTTCCGCGCAGCGGCATGGCAGGCTCCAAAATCTCGGCCAGTAGCTCAGGGATGCCAGAAAAAGTCAGGATTGCAGCCTCCAAGTATAGCTTCGCCGTAGGGCGGGGCGCAGCCCCCGTTGTACTACACAAGTTGTTCTGTGTTTCTGGCCTCGGGGCCGAACCTTTGCCAGCAGAGAGCGAAATCATGGGCGCGTTGCAGTCCGAGCCAGACCGTCTGCGGGCCGGGTTACGCGGCTTGTTGACGTAGCCGCCGAGTTGCGCAACCATGCGGAGCATCTCTTGAAGCCTCGGCGGTTCGCTCGGCGGCCGCTTGCGTTTGCGTCCGCGAGCTGTAATGCGGTATTTGACGCCTGCGTGCTGTTCGACGTGGGGAGGGCGCGGCGGTAAGATAACGGCCGGCTATGGCATCCACCGGTTCCAGGATCAAGCCAGCAAAGCCTTTTTTCAAACAGGGTCAACATAGATGAGCTCGGTTCAAGGTCGGATTGATCAATTCAGCAAGCTCTCCGCAATCAACAATCACCTGACCTGGGGCGACGTGGGCGCCATGAAAGTCAGTGGACGACCGGTGAGAAATGCATTCCTCGACGCCCGAATGGTTTGCCTTCCGGCCAAGACCAAGCTTTACAAGTTCAACTCTTTTCCCGGTCTGATGCCGGATGGCAAGGGCAATGTCACTCCCTGGTGGAGTCCCTACGACGCCTATGATGTCGATCCAGGGTGGTGGGCGAAGAAAAATATGGCGAAAGTTCTTCGCGTCAGCGTTCGAGAGTTGGGAAGAGTCACGTCGGCCGTCACGGAAAGTTGGAACAGCCTTGAGTACCTCGTCGTGATCACGCTCAAAGTCGACATCTATGCCGCCTATGGCCGTTTCGCTCAGATGCTTCGCCACGACAAGGCCGACGACGGTCAATCGTGGGCCAAGGCGCCCATCACGGATGCAACGAAAGACAAGGCTATGAACAAGCCTGGAATTGGCCAAAGCGCCTCGCCATCGGGAAGCTTCAAGCCGGAAGGCAAAGCAACGACGCTGCACCTTCCCGGCGGGGGGCGCCAATTCTTCATACCGAACCTGAAACCAATCTATTATGACGGGTTGTATTCGGAATCGCTTTTGTATTCTTAGCCGGATTCGAATGAACATGCCCATGCGCACCGATGCCCGCGGCGAGGCGGTGGTCGAGCGGCGGATCGGTCCAGGCGATTTTTTGGCCACGATCTATCGGCATCTGGGGATCGACGCCGAAAACGTCGCAATTCCGAACTTCGCCGGCCGCCCGATTCCGATTCTCAGCGCCGGCCGGCCGCTGCCCGAGCTGAGCCGCCGGGCATAAAGCGGCAGGATCGCTCCCGCGTGCCGGAGCCGCCGCGAAGAAACGAGGTCGTTCCGATGGATCGCACCGAATCGACTGC
>DATNEC010000139.1:0-2444 GCA_035606815.1 Pirellulales bacterium | reverse complement strand
GATGCCCAACTTCGGCACGCGGCGGACTTTTTCCGCAGAATTATCGCCCGGCCCGTCGGCCCGAAGCGTAGAACAAACGAGGAACAACAAGAAACAGCTTGCAAAGCGTCGCATGGCGCGTCTCATGGAAACAGGGCGGTTTTTAAAGCCTATCCGAGAAGGCTGGGATAAAATTCCCTCTCCCTTTGGGAGAGGGTTAGGGTGAGGGGGGAATCGCCTCATCAATACGCCCTCACCCCAGCCCTCTCCCAAAGGGAGAGGGAGTTCTCGGATAGGCTCTTAATCTCTCGATGGACGGTAGCGACCGCCGAGTCCGATTGCAAGCGGGTCCAAGTTTTCGGTTTTCAGGGTTCAGTTTTCAGTGTTCGGCGCTATAAACTGGACGCTCCATGACGTTCGACCCTTATCAAGAATGGCTGCGTCTAGCCGCGGACGGCGGCCCGCCCAGCTACTACGATCTGCTGGGGCTGCCGCCGTTCGAGGCGGATCTCGATCGCATTCATCAAGCGGGCATGGAGCGGATGGCCCACGTCCGCCGCTTTCAACTGGGGCAACATGGCCCCCAGGCCATCGAGTTGCTCGGCGAGTTGGCGCGGGCGTTCGATTGCCTTTCGACGCCCGATCGCAAGGCCGCGTACGACGAGCAACTGAAGGGCCAGCGAGAGTCGGGCCCGGCCGAACCGCGGGCTGCGACCCCGAGCCAGGCAAGCATATTATCGCCGGCGCCCGAAAGCATAGCCGCCGCGGCGCCCCCGACCTTGATTTGGGCCGGCGCTGGCGTCGTGCTGGGGTTGTTGCTGGTGGGGTTATCGATCATCAGCTTGCTGGCCTATGCCTCCCCGGCCACGCCGCCCGCGGAACTGGCGGCGAACGCCATCCGCGCCAAGCTGCCCGCGATCGCCGATCAAACGATCGACGAAGGGCAGACGCTGGCCTTGTCGATGTCGGTTGAAGACTCGGCGCCCGACTCCTCAGGCTGGCGATTCCGGCTGGCGCCGGACGCCCCGAGCAACGCGCGTATCGACCAACGCTCGGGCGCCTTCACTTGGACTCCGAGCGAGGAGCAAGGCCCAGGCGGCTCTTCCATCTCGGTCGTCGCGCAGCATCGCGGCGAGGCCGAACTGACGAGGGAATTCAAGGTCGCCGTCCGCGAAGTCAATTCCCCTCCAACGCTGGCCGCGATCGAAGATGCGGCGATCGACGAGGAAAAGCGGTTCGAGCTATCGCTTGCCGCCGGCGACGCCGACCGGCCGGCGAATTCGTTGACCTACTCCTTGGCGTCCGGAGCCCCCCAGGGCATGCGCCTCGACGGAAAGGCCGGGCGGCTGTCTTGGACCCCGAACGAGGCGCAGGGACCGGGAACTTATACCGTCGGCGTGCGCGTTTCGGACGGCGCTTCGCCGCCGGGTATGGCGGAGCAAAGCTTTACTATTTCGGTGCGCGAAGTGAATCGACCGCCGCTGCTGCAGCCCATCGGCGGACTGAGCGTGGCCCTATACGATTCCGCTACCATAGGTCTGAAGGCGACCGATCCGGACGTTCCAAAAAACAGGCTGACGTTCAGTTTCGACGGCGAGGCGCCGCCGGGCGCCATGATCGACGGCGATTCGCAAACGATCAAATGGCTGCCTCCGCCTGAGTTTTACGGCAAGAAGCAAAAGATCTCGATTCGCGTCGCCGACGACGCAGCCGAGCCCCTCGACGATCGCACGAGCTTCGTAATCGACGTCGGCCGGACAGCGACGAATTCGATCGGGATGAACATGGTCTATATTCAGCCCGGCGTTGCCATCGAGAAGCCGTTTTATCTGGGGCGGTATGAAGTGACGATGGACCAGTTCAACCAGTTCGTGATCAGAGACGATTACGAAACCGAGCCCGCGCGGGATTCGCAAGGGGGAAGGTTCTTGAACAGCGAAGGCATCGACTTCGAGTCTGCTCCGGGCGCGGACTGGAGATCGCACCGTGCTACTCAGCCCGGAAATTATCCGGTGGCCAACGTCACCTGGAATGACGCCCAGCGGTTTTGCGCCTGGCTCGCCCGATACGAGGGGCGCAGTTACCGGCTGCCGAGCGAAGCTGAATGGGAGTATTGCTGCCGGGCCGGCACCACGACGGCGTATTCGACCGGCGACGATGACCGCTCTCTGGCCGATGCGGCCAACATCGCCGACGCCGCATTTTTCCGCAGATACCGCGACGCGCCGTCCGAAACGCCGTTTCTTAAGGATTCGGACGAGGAGGCGCTTTGGAACGACGGCTACGTGTACGCGGCGCCCGTCGGCCAATTTCTGCCGAACGCCTTCGGGTTGTGTGACATGCACGGTAACGTATCCGAGTGGTGCAAGGACGCCTTTGGCGGCGGCAAGATCGTTCGCGGCGGCTCGTTCGTGTCTTCACCCGCGGGCGTGCGTTGTGCGCAACGGTATTGGCATGTTCCGGGC
>DATNEC010000126.1:0-8395 GCA_035606815.1 Pirellulales bacterium | reverse complement strand
GGAGTCGGCGGCGGACCAGCCGCGCACCGGCGCCAGCACTCCCGAAGACACCTATCGATTGGCGCTGTTGGCCGAAAGACTGACCACCGTTTTGGTTCAAGGGCAAGACGTGGCCACGACGGCCGCCTAAGGGCTGTTATGGGTCGCCGAGTTCCGATCACCGCCTCACAGGATTAAACGCATGTCCGCCGCCCCTGGATTCGTCAAGCGATTCTTGCGCCTGTTGACGCGCCCGCTGCGGGCGCCGCTGAAGGCGCTGTTGCGTTGGTTGATCCGGCGGCTTTCGACCCGGTTCGCCGACGAGATCGCACCGTTGAACGAGTTGGCCAAACAGGTCGCCGCATTGTCCGCACGGCAGGACGGGCAGGAAGGTTTTCACTGGGACCATGCGGCGCTGGCCAAGCGGATGGCGACCTTGGAAGACCACCTGGAACAACTCCTGCAGCGGCCTCGCGGTCCCGACGAGGATGCCATTGTCGACGAGTCGAGCGTTCCTCGTCCTGTGATTCGCTTCAAGCCGAGCGGCGAAGCGGGAACGATGGCGCCGCTGGCGCACGAAAGGCAATACCGCTGGGACCGAAGCGCTTGAAAACGGAAATCTGCAACCAATGATGCTCGAACAAGGGCTGACGGCGGACGCGATCGAACTGGCCGCGCCGCGCCGCGCGCTGGTCGTCAGCTCGTCGTTCACGGGGGCCGATATCCCCGATCGCTGCGGCGACGATTGCTATTCGTACTATTTCGTCTACCGGGCATTCGCTCCCCTGCTGGCGCGCTGGGCGACGGTGAGCGAGTCACCCGGCGGAGGGTTTGCGCTGGACGACGCTTTGTTTCGCGCCCGCGCCGAGTATTCTCAAACGGCACATCTCAGCTTTTTGCCGCCGCAATACATGCACGTCAGCTCGGTGGCGCCCAATATCGCGTTTCCGTTCTGGGAGTTTCCAGACATTCCCAACGGCGAAATCGGCGGAAATCCCCGCGGCGACTGGGTCCGCGTTTGCGAGCGGCTGTCGCTGATTCTGACGGCCTGCGAGTTCACTCGCGATGCGTTCCAGCGCGCCGGAATCCGCACGCCGATGCGCGTCGTCCCCGTGCCGATCCGCGGATCTTATTTTCAGCTTGCGCCTTGGCGGCCCGAGCGGCGGATCGTGCTCGATTGCCCCTGCTACGTGCTGCCGCCGCGCGAGGGCCGCGCCGCGCCTGCGCCGCGGCGCAGCTTGCGCCAGCTCGCCCGCAGCGCCTACCGCAATCGCGTGCGACCCTATTTGCCGGCCGCCGTTCATCGCTGCCTGGCGGCGGGCAGCCGCACGGTGATCGCGAGCGGCGAACCGCCACCCGCCGATCCGTTTCCCTTGCCCTACCGCGAGACTACGGGCTTGGAGTTGTCGGGGATCGTCTATACCAGCATTTTCAATCCGTTCGACCAGCGCAAAAATTGGCAAGACTTGTTGGGCGCGTTTTTGCGGGCGCTCGGCGACAAGGAAGACGCCACGCTGGTGCTCAAGCTGGCCGTCAGCAAGACCATGGCCCGCGAGGGCTTGCACAATCTGTTCTGCCACTACCAGCGGCTGCGGATTCGCCACCGGGCGAAGGTCGCCGTCGTGCCGGCCTTTCTTCCGGACGAGCAACTGCTGGAGCTGACCCGCGCCAGCACGTACTATCTGAACGCCTCGCACGCCGAAGGCGCCTGCCTGCCATTGCAGGATTTTCTCGCCGGCGGCCGGCCCGGCATCGCGCCGGCCCACACGGCCATGTCGGAATACATCGACGACGAATTGGCGTTCGTCGTCGGCTCTCGCAGCGAGCCGACGCATTGGCCCTGGGATGCCGAGCGCCGGCCGACGACCAGTTGGCGCCGCGTCGACCGCGCGTCGCTCGAACGGCAGCTCCGTCTGAGCTACGAAACCGCCAAGGGCGACCCCAATCGATATCGGACCATGGCGCAGTGCGGACGAGACCGCATGCACGACCTGGCGAGCGCCGAGCGAGTGTGGCCGCGACTGGCCGCCGCTCTCGCGCTGGCGGACCGCAAAATGAGCACCCAAGTCACTGCTTGAAGACCGAGGACAGGGGATCCGCATGCAGGGTTATATCGCGTCGGTTTGGCGCTGCCGTTACTTCTGGTTGTCGCTGGTCAAGATGGACCTGCGGACGCGCTATCGCCGCTCGGTATTGGGGCTGGGCTGGTCGTTGTTGCATCCCATCGCGATGACGATCGTGCTCTGTACGGTGTTTCATAGCTTGTTCAAGATGAACATCGTCGATTATGGGCCGTTTTTGCTTTCCGGCCTGACGCTCTGGAATTTTTTGACCTCGTCGGTGACGCAGGGTTGCGACTGCTTCTACAACGGCGAAAACTACATTCGGCAGTTCCCGGCGCCGATGGCGATCTATCCCTTGCGGACCGTGCTCGGCGCGGCGTTTCATTTCGCCGTGGCGCTCGTCGTGGTCATCTTGCTGACCTGGGGCTTCCGAGGCTTCGGCAACGTGCCGGTGCTCTTGAGCCTCGTCCCTTCGATCTTGCTGCTATTGATCATGGGTTGGTCTCTGGCCGTGCTCTCGGGCTTCGCCAGCGTGATCTTTCCCGACATGAAACACCTGCTCGACATCGGATTGCAACTCGTGTTCTACGCCACGCCGATCATCTATCCCGGCGACGCCATGCAGGAGAAGGGGCTGAGCTGGCTGATGAAATACAACCCGGTCGTAGCCTGGCTCGACTTGTTCCGCCATCCGCTGCTCAACGGCGAGCTGCCGTCGTGGAACAACTATCTGATCGTGCTTTCGAGCGTTTCGATCTGTGCGACGCTGGCGGCGGCGACCTTGGTGCGGCTGCAAAAACGGCTCGTGTTCTACCTCTAAGCGAGTGCTTGGCGTTCGGTTTTCAGTGTTCAGCGTTCGGAAAGGGACCATCAACGCTGAAAACGGAACACCGAACACTGAAAATCAAACACTGAATCATGCGCATTGGCATCGACATGTTGGGCAATCAGTCATCGAGCCGCAATCGCGGCATCGGTCGCTATACGCGCCAACTGGTCGGCCAATTCCTTTCGCGCCATCCGCGACACGAGTACGTGCTGTATCGCTACGACGGCCTGCCCGGCGTCGACGACGAGTGGCCGGGCAAGCCGGAATTGCGGCTGATCTCGTGCGAGGCCCCCGACGGCGGCTTGCGCGAGTGCGCCGAGAGGATCGCGAGCGAGAACCCAGACCGGCTCGATCTGCTGCTGCAAACGACGCCTTTGGAGTGCTTCCACGGCCACCTGCCGCCGGCCAAGACGCTGCACGGCCCCAAGCTGGCCGCGGTGCTTTACGATTTGATCCCAATGTTGTTTCAGGAACTCTACCTGGCCGACTCGCGGTACTCTCAACTGTATTTTCAAGCGGTCCGCCAACTGCGGCAGTACGATCTGCTGCTGGCGATTTCCGAAGCCAGCCGCCTCGATGCGCAGCGCGTGCTGGCGGCGCTCCCCGAGCGCGTCGTCGCCATCGGCGCCGCCAGCAACAGCGAAGTGTTCTTTCCCGACCGAACGCAGCCCATGCCGGCGCCGGCGCGGGAGACGCTCGAGAAATTGGGCGTGACCGGCCCGTTCATCTACTGCCTGAGCGGCTTGGACGGCCGCAAGAATCTGCACGGCTTGTTGCAGGCGTACGCTTTGCTGCGGCCGGAGATCAAAGCGCGGCATCAACTGGCGATCACTTGCTACATGAATGCGGAGGAGGAGACGCATTGGCGAGCAGAGGCGCGCCGGCTGGAGATCGAGTCGCGGCTCGTGCTCACGAATTTCCTGCCGGACGAGACGGTCCGGGTGCTCTACCAGCGCTGCGCCGCGTTCGTGTTTCCGTCGTTCTACGAAGGTTTCGGCCTGCCCCTGCTTGAAGCGATGCTCTGCGGCGCCCCGATCGTGGCGGGTCGCAATTCGTCGCAGCACGAGGTCGTGGGCGAGGCGGGATTGCTGGCCGAAGTCGGCGCGCCGGCCGAGATCGCGGCGCAATTGACGCGGTTGCTCGACGATCCCGACCTGGCGGCCGCGCTGCGAGAGCGAGGCCCGCGGCAGGCCCAAAGATTTTCATGGGAATCGACGGCCGACAAGGCGATCGCCGCCATGGAACGGCTGGTCGAAGGCCAATCGCCGCGGACGCGGCGGCCAAAGCCCCGCGGCAGCCGGCCCAAAGATCGCATCGCCTTCTTTTCGCCTTTGCCACCGAAGCGCTCGGGGATCGCCGATTATTCGCAGAGCCTGCTGGCGGAACTATCCAAACATTACGTGATCGATCTGTTTCATGCGCCGGCTTACGTGCCGCATTTGAGCATGGCCTCGTTGGACTTCGCGACCCACGATTATCGCCTGTTTCCCCGCTACCAGCGGGCGCTGAACTATCGGGGCCTGGTTTACCAGATGGGCAACTCGAAATACCACGGATTCGTTTATGACACCTTGCTGACTTATCCCGGCGTGGTGGTGATGCACGAATTGGCGCTGACCGGGTTTCATCATTGGTACGCCCTACAGCCCGGCGTCGCGCCGGACCACTTCGCCCGGCAGCTCGCCGGCGACAACCCCGCGCTCGCGGCCGAATATGCGGCCGAACGCGAGCGCTGGGCGGCCCAGCCGGGCGGAATCATCGCCGCCTGCAATCGCCGCGGGGCCTGCATGAACCAAGAAATCCTCGATCGCGCCGCCGGCGTGATCGTTCACGACGCGCGCGGAGCGGAGCGAATTCGCCAGCCGCGGCCCGAGCTTGCCGACTACGTAAGCGTCGTGCCGCACGGTGCCGAGATCGCCGAGCTTTCGCTCGCCGAACGTCGCGCGATTCGTCGTCAGTTCGGCATTCCCGAGGCGGCGCTGCTGTTCGGCAGCTTCGGCATCTTGCACGCCACCAAGTGCAACGCCGAAACGATTGAGGCCTTCGCGCCGATCGCCCGCAGCTATCCTTCGGCCGTGCTGATGTTCGTCGGCCGCGACTTGGCCGAAGGCGAAGCCCAAAGGAAGGCCGACGCAATGGGGCTGGGCGACCGGGTGCGGTTTTTCGGCCATACCCCGCTCGCGGCGTTCCGCGAACTGGCGGCCGTCACCGATATCGGAATCAATCTTCGCCGCCCCCCCACCAATGGCGAGACGTCGGGCGCGCTGCTGACCCTGTTGAGCGCCGGCGTACCGACCGTCGTGATTGACGTTGATACTTTCGGCAGTTATCCGGATGATGTCGTCCGCAAGACGCCTTGGAGTTCGGAACTCGTCGGCGAGCTGACGCAGATCTTTCGACAATTCGCCAACGCGCCTGAACGTCGGACCCGGCTGGGAGAAAACGCGCTGCGGCACGTTCGCGCCAACCACAGTTGGGCGAAATCGGCGGCCCTGTACGCCGAAGTGATCGAACATACCTACTTGCGGCAGCAACTCGATCGGCGGCTTGCGGGCTAGCGGAGAAACCAAGCGATGAGCGAAGCAATCGATCAGATCCCCGCGGGCCCGGCCGCGGCGCCTGTTTCCAAGGACGATTGGGCGCGGCTCGGCCAGGCGCCGAGCGGCGCGCTGCGGCGCCGGATTCGATCGCTCGTCATCGCACCGCTGAAGCTTGTCTGGCGTCTCCTGCGGCCGCTGAGACGGCCGTTGGTCGCCCGCTTCGATTACCGCATCGTGCAACTGCTGGGCGTCGAATTCCAGGGATTGTCGACCCAGATGAACCGGCTCTCGGTCCAAGTGGCCCAAGCCCAGGACCAGCAGTTGGCGACGATTCGCGAGATGAACCTCTTCGTCGAGGGCCTGGTGCGCGAAATCGCCCGCTTGCAGTCGCAGGTGCAGGTTCTATCGCAAACCTACGCACAGGTTTTGTCCGCCGAAGGTCGGCCGGCCGCGTGGTACGGCCCCGAGTCGGCCGAATTGACGACGTCGCACGGATAACCCCTTGCCAAGGACCGCAGAAAACTCGCTATGGCCCAGATCGAGCTCGACCGCGTCAGCCTGACGTTCAATATCCGGCAGAATTCCAAGGTCACGTTCAAAGAGTTCGTCGTGCAGCGCCTCGGGCGCCGCGCGGCGGCCCCGCGGATGCAGGTCAAAGCCCTGCAAAACATCAGCCTTTCGATCCAAGAAGGGCAGCGGGTCGGCATTATCGGCCATAACGGCGCCGGCAAGAGCACGTTGCTGCGACTGCTGGCCGGCATCTATCCGCCCACCGGCGGCCAGCGGCTGGTGGAAGGACGCATCAGTTCGCTGTTCGACATTACGCTCGGATTCGAGTCGGAGGCCAGCGGCTGGGAAAACATCGGCTACCGCAGCTATTTGCAGGGCGAGACCCCGCACACTATCAAAGACAAAATTCAGCCGATCGCCGACTTCAGCGAACTGGGCGACTTTCTCAAGTTGCCGGTGCGATACTACTCGGCGGGCATGTCGGTCCGGCTGGCCTTTTCGATCGCCACGGCCATCGAGCCGGAGATTTTGCTGGTCGACGAAGTCCTCTCCGTCGGCGACCTGGCGTTCCAAGACAAGGCCCGGCGCCGGATGTACGACATGATGTCCAAGGCCAAAATCATCGTCATGGTCAGCCACGATCTGGCGTCGATCGAGAAGTTCTGCAATCGGGTCGTCTGGATGGAACACGGCGCCGTCCGTCAAATCGGCCCGGCGCAAGCCGTGATCGCGGCGTATACCGAGGCGGTCCAAGGGACGAGCCAACGCGCCGCATAGTCCGCACCGCTGCGGCAGCCGCTCGGACAGTCCATGCGAATCGGGATCGACATGCTCGGCGCCCAATCGGCCGGCAGAACGCGCGGCGTGGGGCGCTACACGCGCCAGTTGGCGTCGCATTTGCTCGCCGCCGGCGGGCGAGACGACTATGTGCTGTACTTTCATGCGGGGCTTCCTGGCGCCGAGGGTCCGTGGCCCGGCGCGGCGGCGATTCGCTCGCTCGAGCCGGACGGCGCCGGCGCGCTCGAAGACTCACTTCGGAGGCTGGCGGCCCAAAACCCCGACCGGCTCGACCTGTTGCTGCTGAGCAATCCTCTTGAGAATTTTCACGGCTATCTGCCGCCTCCGCCCACCGGCGCGCTCCGCCTGGCGGCCGTCGTCTACGACCTGATCCCCGCTTTATTTCCCCAACAATACCTGCGGCATCCGGCGATCGCCGCGGCTTATCGCCGCGCGTTGGCGACCATCGAGCAGTACGAATTGCTGCTGACGATCTCCGGCGCCGGCCGAAACGATTGCATCCAACGCTTGCGAACCCCCGCCGACCGGATCGTGAACATCAGCGCGGCGGGAGACGAAAACAGCTTTTTCCTGGCCGGCGCCGAATGCGCCCCTGAAACCGCCGCGGCGACGCTGCGGCGGCACGGCGTCGCCGCGCCGTTTGTTTATGGCCTGACCGCTCTCGACCATCGCAAAAACCTGGCGGGCGTCCTGGCGGCCTTCGAATTGCTGCCTCGCGAGCTGCGCGAGTCGCATCGCTTGGTTCTGACGTGTGCCATGAGTTCGGACGACGACCATGCTCGCGTGCAAAGCATCATCGCCAGGTCTCCCGCGGCCGAACGCATCGTACTGACCGGCCCGCTCGACGACGACGCGTTGCGGGTCATGTATCAGGGCTGCGCGGCGTTTCTGTTTCCGTCGCGATACGAAGGTTTCGGGCTGCCGATCTTGGAGGCCTTGCAGTGCGGCGCGGCGGTCGTGGCGGGCCGCAATTCCTCGCAAATTGAAGTGCTCGGCGAAGCGGGCTTGCTGGCCGACGCCGAATCGCCCGCCGAAATCGCGGCCCAGTTGCGCCGCGTGCTCGAAGACGCCGAGCTGGCGCAACGATTGCGCCGCGCCGCGCCGTTGCAGGCCCGAAAATTCCGCTGGGAACTTACCGCCGAGCGCTGCCGGGCGGCCCTGGAAGAAGCCGTCGCTCGTCCGCCCGCGACGGGCCGCATCGGCCGCCTGCTCGCGCGCAGCCGCGTCGCCGTCCAAAGTCGCTTTTCGCTCCGCGAAAAGAAGCGCTTTCGCGGAGTGAAAGCCGACAATCTCGCGAACGACCGCGGATTGCCGCTATAATCCGCCGCATGAACAAAATCATCGCCCCGGCCGTGTTCTCAGTTCTGCTCGCGTTCGGTTATCCGCCGGGTGCGAAGGCGGACGAAATGTCTTGGATCGAAGTCTCCGCCGACCAGCGTGGATTCGTGTTGGCCGGCACGCGGACTTCCTTCACTCCTTGGGGCTTCAATTACGACCACGACGAGCGCGGCTGGCTGCTCGAAGACTACTGGGAAGACGAGTGGTCCGCGGTGGAAGAGCATTTCGCCCAGATGAAAAAGCTGGGGGCCAACGTCGTCCGCGTGCATTTGCAGACCGGCAAATTCTTGGAGTCGGCCGATCGGCCGAACGAGCAGGCGCTGGCGCGGCTGGCGAAG
>DATNEC010000125.1:0-3334 GCA_035606815.1 Pirellulales bacterium | reverse complement strand
GTCAGCGATTTCGCCGCGATGGTCACCGGAACGAGCATCGCCATCGACGGCGGCAAGAGCCTCGGCGTGCCGCCGCGAAGCGGATGAGCGTGGGCGCGCGGTCGGCTCGCTCCGACCTTTTCGCCGGGCGGCGCCGAACTCCAGCCGCGGCCGGATTGCGTCGCATAAGCCGCAAACTTTCGCCAAACTGGCCGCCAGCCGCTCAGGCAAGAAGACTTTGAGCCGGCGGCTACAGGCGGTCGGCTGCGCCAGTCGATGCTACCACAAGTCGGCGCGCCGCAGTTTTCGCCCGAAAGATCTGGTTTTTTAACCGTTCTTGGGGGTGGCTCGCGGCGTTTCAGGCGCGGCGGTCGAAATTCGGCCAAGACTGGCATGTACTCTGCAAGCATTTGCCCTCCATGCCTATTCCTGTCCCCAAATTCTTGGACGCCGTGGAGCGCAGCGGGCTTGTCGCCAGGGAACGTTTGAACGAAGTCCTGTCCGTCTTGGAACGCGACGTCGGGGCCGAAGCGGCCCACGACACGCTGAAGATCTCCGCGCACCTGACTCAAGTCGGGCTGTTGACGACGTGGCAGAGCCGGCAACTTTTGGAAGGCCGCAGCCGGGGGTTCTTCGTCGGCAAGTACAAGTTGCTCAATCATCTGGGCTCGGGCGGCATGAGCAGCGTTTACCTGGCCGAGCATCTCGTGATGCGGCGCCGCGTGGCAATCAAGATCCTGCCCACGCATCGCGTCGCCGACAGTTCGTACCTAGGCCGCTTCCATCGCGAAGCGCGCGCCGCCGCGGCGCTCGACCATCCGAACATCGTCCGGGCCTTCGACGTCGATCATGAAGGGGACGTGCATTACCTGGTGATGGAATACGTCGAGGGGAGCGACTTGCGCGAGTTGGTCGAGACGGGCGGTCCGCTCGATTTCCGCACGGCCGCCGATTACATCCGCCAAGCCAGCGACGGTCTGGCGCACGCGCACGAGGCCGGGCTGATCCATCGCGACCTGAAACCGGCCAACTTGCTCGTCGATCGCAAAGGCGTGGTCAAGGTGCTCGACCTGGGCTTGGCGCGGTTCGCCGACGACGCCGAAGCCTCGCTGACCCGCGAGTTCGACGAAAAGGTGCTCGGCACCGTCGACTACATGTCGCCTGAACAAGCGATCGACAGTCATCGCACCGACGGCCGCGCCGACATCTACAGTTTGGGCTGTACGTTGTACTTCGCCTTGACTGGCCATCCGCCGTTTCCCGAGGGGACGCTGGCGCAGCGACTCATGGCACACCAAACGAAAGAGCCAGTCGATCTGCGCACCGCGCGGCCCTACATGCCGGCGGAGTTGGCCGCCATTTGCCGGCGAATGATGGCCAAATTGCCTTCCGCGCGGTATCCCTCGGCCGCGGCGGCGCGCGACGCGCTGGCTGCTTGGCTGCGCCAGGACCGCGAGCGACCCGTTCGCATGGCCGCCGTTGCGGCGCCCGAACAGGAAGAGAGTTGGACCTTGGCGCCGCTCGATGAGGAGCCGCCGCCGCGCGGCTCGCGGTGCCGTCCACCCGCCGCGGGTGAAACCAGGCTCAATCCGGTCCAATCGCCGGCGGAAACCAAAGCTCCGCCGGCGCCGAACAAGACCGTTGGCTCCGACCGGTCGAGGGCAATCCCGCCGATTGAAAAGCCCGCCCCTCTCTGGGGAGATTTGCTTTCAGCCTTGCCGCCCGTCGATTTGACGTCGACAAGCAACGAGCGGCCTTTGCCTGGCCGGAGCTTGCACAAAATGGGGGCCAAGCCGGCGCCGAAGTCCGCCTCACGCTGGGACTCCCCGTGGCTGGCAATCGCCGTCGGCTCGTTGCTGGGCGCCGCGGCGGCGGGCGGTTGGCTGCTGTACCGCGTCTTGGGCGGGTGATCCGCATTCGATCGACATTCATTTCGTAATCTCTCGATTCTTGCCGTCGGCGAACCTTTTCGGGCGGTTCGTGTCGTAGCCTGGGCTGCTTCTTTATTTGCGCAGAACCTTCCTTCCCGAGCTTCAGGAGCCCGACCATGCAATCCGCCATTCTCCTGACTGTGTCGTTGAGCCTGCGCGCCGATCGCGGCTAACCGTCTTCCGGCCCAAATCGGGCCAGGCTCTCACGCTGCTGAGTCCCCTTGCGACCAGTTCCTCGTTGGCGCTCATCGTGCGCGCCGACCTTCCCGAACCGTGAGAGAATCCATGACTTCCAAGAAGCCGCGCAAGCGGCCCGCGCCGCCGCTCTGCGCCGAAATTCACGAGGATGATGGCGTCGATCCGCGCGCGTTTTTTCGTGCGGGCAGAACAGGCCGCAAAGCCCCTCGCAAGACGCTTCAGCTTTGCAGACAGGTGCAAGACGCGTTGAACTATTTGCTCGCTGACGACGGCAACGACGAGTTGCTGGAGCTGTTTCGGGTGGCTGAAGTGCGGCCCGCCCCCGATGCCTCACAATTGTTGGTGATCGTGCAACCCGCAATGCAGCTTACGGTCCCTCTCGATCCACGCGAGGTTCTTGGCTGTCTCGCGCGCGCCTCGGGTCGGCTACGGTCCGGGGTGGCGGCCGCCATCACCCGCAAACGTGCGCCGAAGCTGTTGTTTGAGGTCGTCGGCGCCACGGCGGAGGATGGGCGATGAAACCAAGGCACAGCGCCAAGATCCAGTCCTGGCTGGCCGCGCCGCTGGCGAAAGACGTCGCGGATGCCATCCGCATGCTGGCTGATGTCGACGATATTGTTCAGATTGCCGTCATGCCGGACGTACATCTGGCAAAAGAGGTGTGCGTTGGACTGGCCATCGGGGCCCGAACGCGAATTTATCCGGCCGCGGTCGGCTCCGATATCGGCTGCGGCATGGCGGCCATACGCTGCATGGCAAGCGAAATGCCGCTCGGCGACGAGCATTCGGCGGCTAATCTGCTCGCAGGTCTTTATCGACGCGTGCCGCCGTTGAAACAGCGCCGCGAATCCGTGCCCGCGAGCCTGCCAGAGTGTCTTTTGCAAGCGCAGTTGAGTCACCCCAGGTTGGAGAAAATGAAACTGCGCGATGGACGGGTGCAATTGGGCACTCTGGGACGCGGCAATCACTTTTTGGAGTTCCAGAGAGACGACGAAGGGCGGACATGGCTGATGGTCCATTCTGGTTCGCGCGGCATGGGGCAAGCGATCAGTGCGCACCATTCCGCCTTGGCAATCCGCGAAGCTTGGACTCAAGGCCCGTCTTCGTTCGACGCCGACTCGCCGCTGGGCCGTGCGTATCTGGCAGATGCGGCTTGGGCCGAGCGATATGCGTCCGAAAACCGACTGGCGATCGTGGCCGCCGTCGCCGAGTTGCTCAGCGATTTG
>DATNEC010000124.1:0-5334 GCA_035606815.1 Pirellulales bacterium | reverse complement strand
GCGGCCGAAACCGATTTACCGATCGAGGTCTTTCTGCATCGCACGCCCGAGTTGATCGAGTTGGCCGATTGCTGCATGGCGGTCTCGGGCTCGGTCTCGCTCGAATTGCTCCACCACGGCAAGCCGACCGTGGTGTTGTATTGGATCAGCCGCTTCGCCTATTTCGTGCAGGGCTTCTTTCGCAAGGTGAAGTACATCACGCTGGTCAACCTGTTGACGGCCGACGAACTGTTTCCCAAGGATGTGCGTCCCTACGACCCTGCGCAGCCCGGCGCCGAGAAGGTGCTGTTCCCCGAATATCTGACCTGCGACGACCGCTCGGCGCAAGTTGCGGCGCACGCCATCGAGTGGCTATCCGACGAGCGGCGGCGCCGCGAGCGAGTGCGCGAACTGGTTCAATTGAAGGTCCGCGTCGGGCATGGTGGCGCCTCGCGCGTCGCGGCCGAATATATTTTGAAGGCGCTCGACATGCAGCCGCGCATCGTGCCTCGGCCCCATTTTCGCCCCGGCATGAAGCTGGCCAGCAGCGGCGGATTTGGCCGCGAGTGAATCGCGTTGCTTGCCGGCGCGATCGAAGCGACGTAGGTTATGCTTTAGCATGACGAATTCAAGACACCGGCGTCATGCTGAACCATGACCCACCAAGGCTGAATGCGGTCGTGCATTGCATTGCGCGTTGATCGCCGCCGTTTGTTCAATTCCCCAGGAGCTTGTCGTTGTTCTCCATCGAACCGCCGCACACCCAATACGACCTGCACTTCGTCGTGGCCGGCATCCGGGTGCGGGTGCATCCGTTGTTCTGGCTGGTGAGCCTGCTGTTGGGCGTCGGCCCGTGGAACGAGCCGAACCCGCCGAAGGAAATCCTGCTGTGGGTCGTCGCGGTTTTCGTCTCGGTCGTGGTCCACGAATTGGGCCATGCCTTGGCATTCCGCTTTTATCGCCAGCGCGCAAGGATCGTGCTCTATTCATTCGGCGGCCTCGCCATCGCCGACCATCAGGAGCCGTTCGGCGGCTACGGCGATTATGCGTCTTCGTACCGCGAAGAGCGCGGGCCGGGCGCCAAAATCATGATCTCGTTCGCCGGGCCGCTGGCCGGCTTTCTATTCGCCGCGCTGGTGCTGTTGGCCATTCGGCTCTCCGGCCACGAATTCGCCGTGGTCTTCGGCGGCCCGACGTTGTTTGCAATTCCGTTCGAGTTGTACGAGTCGGAGAACTTGAACACCATTCTCCGCGATCTGCTGTTCGTCAACGTGTTCTGGGGGTTGGTCAATCTGCTGCCCGTATTTCCCTTGGACGGCGGGCAGATCTCGCGCGAGCTATTGACCAACTACAATCCTCGCGAGGGGCTGCGGCAGTCGCTGCTGCTGTCGATCTTTGCGGCCGTCGGCATCGCGCTGTGGGCGCTGGTCAGGCTGGAAGACAAGTTGATGGCCATCTTTTTCGCGTACCTCGCGTATGTGAGCTACCAGGTTTTGCAGCAAATCTCCAGCGGCTATGGCGGCGGACGTGACTGGTGAAGCGGCGAACGAACCGCCCGCGACGCCGGACTTTCCTTCGCGCCGCGTCGTGCTGCTGGGCGCGAGCAACCTGACTCGCGGCATTTCGACCGTCGTCGAAACGGCCGCGCGCGTCTGGGGCCGTCCGCTCGACGTGCTCGCCGCGCTGGGGCATGGACGTTCCTACGGAATGGCCAGCAGCGTTTTAGGCCGCACTTTGCCGGGTATTTTGCAATGCGGGCTGTGGCCGGCCCTCGAGCGGCGGCCGTCGGCGCCGACCGCCGCGCTGCTCACGGACATCGGCAACGATCTGTTTTACGGCGCTCCGGTCGAACAAATCTCCGAGTGGATCGAGCGCTGTCTCGATCGATTGGCCCGTTGCGATGCGCGGACGATCGTCACGCGGCTGCCGGTCTGCAATCTGCCGCACGTGCGGCCGTGGCAATACGCCGTCATGCGGCGCGCGCTGTTTCCCTCCTGCCGCTTGACGCTCGACGAAGTCTCCGAGCGCGCCTGCGAGCTCGACGAGCGCATCGTTCGACTCGCGCACGAAAGAAATTGTCGCTTGCTCGAGCCGCGCGCCGAGTGGTATGGCTTCGATCCGATCCACGTCAAGCTGCGGCATTGGTCGCGCGCGTGGCGAGAATTGCTCGGCGCGTGGAACGAAGCGAACGACGACGACGCTTCGCGCGCTTCGCTCTCGCGCTGGCTCTATCTGCGGCGCTGCGCGCCGGAGCGCGTCGCGCGCTTCGGCATCGAGCGACGCCGCGCGCAGCCGAGCGGTCGCCTCGACGACGGCACATTGATTTCATTCTTCTAGCGCGCAGCGCGCTTCATCGCGCAAAAAAAATTTGCGCGCGATTGCGCGAATTCCTGTTGCAGAATTTCAAAGAATGCGTACAGTTAGTAATCAGAGGTCCACTGAACAGGAGTTGTTGCTCGACCTGCGACGCGAGACGGACATCAAACTTCGCGATCGAGCAAACGATAGGAAGTCGGTTTTTTGTTAAGGGCGAGACTTGAACCAAGCTTCGTTCGAACGGAAAAAAGAATCAGTCCGCTGAACTTCTCTCCGTCGTCGAAACTTTCCGCCAAGCTCGCCGGGTTTTTTTAACGGAGGATGTAGCGTGGCCAAAAAGAAAGCTGCTAAGAAGACCGCCAAGAAGGGCGTCAAGAAGTCGGCAAAGAAGAAGACGGCGAAGAAGAAGTAGGCCGCCCGACGGCTTAGCAGCGCGTCGCTGATCGGCCGCCTCTTTCGAACCTTGCGTTCCAGAGAAAGCGGCTTCAACGACGAACTGGCTGCCGGCCTCGCCGGCGCTATTTCAAGCAACAACGAGAAAGAGCCGCCTGTCGCTTGCGACAGGCGGCTCTATTGTTTTGGCATTCATCGTTCAGCGACTGCCGTACCAAACGCTGCCCTATAACACCGACAGCGTGGGCAGCGGCGGCGAAGCGCGGTGCGTTTCGGCCAGGTTTTTCGCCAGGTTGTGGCAAATCGCCTCTAAAAAAGCGGCCCCGGCCGCCGGATCGAAGTTGCCGGCGATGCGCCCTTCGTCGCCGTTCACGCGGATCTGCATGTTGATCGGCGCCTCGCCCAGGAACGGAATTTCCAGCTCCTCGGCCCGCTTCTTCGCGCCGCCGCTGCCGAAGATGTCGTAGCGCTTGCCGTTGTCGGGGCAGAGAAAGTAGCTCATGTTTTCGACCATCCCCAGGATCGGAATGTTCACCTTGCGGAACATGGCAATGGCCTTCACCGCGTCGAGCAACGCCACTTCTTGCGGCGTGCAAACGACGACCGCTCCGGTCAGCGGCAGAAGCTGCGAGAGCGTGAGCGCGATGTCGCCGGTGCCGGGCGGCATGTCGATGATCAGATAATCAAGCTCGCCCCAGGCCGTGTCGCGCAAGAATTGCGTGATCGCGCCGTGCAGCATTGGGCCGCGCCACACGACCGCCTCGCCCGGCGGCACGAGAAAGCCCATCGAGATGACTTTCATCCCTTCCAACTCGATCGGCTTGATTTTTTTATCGACGATCTCGGGCCGCTGGTTGATGCCGAGCAAGTGCGGAATGCTCGGTCCGTAGACGTCGGCGTCCATCAACCCGACCTGGCAGCCGGCGCGCTTCAGGCCGTAGGCGATGCTCGCGGCGATCGTGCTCTTGCCGACGCCCCCCTTGCCCGAACCGACGGCGATCACGCTCTTGGCGGTCAGGCCGATCTCGCCAAGTTTCTGGGGCGGCCGCTGGTGAACGGTGAGTTGCACGTCGACGTCGGCCAGCGAGGGAAACTTTTTGCGGAGCAACTCGGCGCACTCCGCCTGCGTTTCTTTCCACAAGGGGGCCGAGTGCGTGGTCAGGCCCAGCGTAAGCGAAAGCCGATCTCCCTTAATCTGTACGTCATGCACCTGTTCCTGCTGCACGACGCCGCGGCCCGTCTCCGGGTCTTTGAAATCGTTCAATGCCGTCATCACGGCGGCTTCGTTGATTGGTTCGCCCATCTCGTCTGTCTCCTGCGAATCGGCAAGTGTTTTCAAAGGCTTATTGTAGACTCTGGCGGCCGGATAGGGCATGGGGCGTCGTGAGGTTGGCTCGGCGTGACTGGCGTGGCCGGCGCCAACCGCTGGCCGCCAGTCATCCGCCCCACGGCAACGAAGCCCAGATCCGCGGTTCGAGTTCCAGCTCGTCCTGCGGCGATCGTGCCGCGTGGCGCTCGACCATCCGGCATAGCGCGGGCAGTTCACGCGGCGAGACGATGAAGTGGACCGCCCCCAGTTCGCGCAGCGACCACTCATATTCCAGAATCGTTCGCTCGGCCGCCACCGCCGCCGCGGCGCCGCGGCGCCGCGGCGTAATCTCCAGCAGCAGTTCCAACGCGCGGTCGCGGTCCTCCGCGGTCAGTTCAAGCACCACGAACGCCGCGGGGAATTCCCGAAAATGCTGGAGACAATCTTCCGGACTGCGCGTCTCGATCGTGCGAATCTCGGGCGCCTCGCCGGCCGCGCCTCGCGCATAACGCTCCCAGGCCTGCCGCCATGCCGCGGCCCAACGGCCGGAGCGCTCGAAAAATATCAAGACGGCAGACATCAGAACTCGACTTCCTCTTCGCCTTCAGCCGCCAGGCCAAGCTGCACCAGGCGGCGATAAAACCGCGGACGAGTCATGCCCAGCATCCGCGCGGCCTTGGTCTTGTTGCCGCGGGCTTGCGTCAAAGCGCGCTCGATCAACTCGCGCTCGATCTTCGCCAAAAACTCTTCCAGCACGATCGTTTCTTCAGGCTTGCGCGCAACCGCCATCGCGTCGGCGGCCAGGCCGATTCGGGGCGGCAAGTCGGCCGGCGTCACTTCGTCGCCGCGGCAATTCGCATGGGCGTCGGTCACGAAGGCTTCCAACTCCGCGAGATCGCCCGGCCAATGATAGCCCGCCAGCCGGTCGAGCGCCTCGGGCGAGAATCCGCCGACTTGCTTGGCGCCTTGCGAGTTGACTTGTTCCAAAAACCACTGAGCCACGAGCGGCAAGTCTTCCAGACGTTCGACGAGCGGCGGCAGTCGAATCGACAGCGTGCTGAGCAGGCATGCCAAGTCAGGGCGAAACTCGCCGCGCGCCGCGATCTCGGCCAGCGCTTCGCGGGACGTCGAGAGCAGCCGGAACGGCTGCGCCGCGCCGCCGAGCGACCGCGCTAATTCCAGTTGCGCCGGCGCCGGCAGTTGATCGACGTCGCCGAGCAGCAGCGCCGGCGCCTGGGCCGGGTCCGCCGACTTCGCCCGGGCGAGGCCCCGCAGCGTGGCTTGCAACAATTCGCTGTCGAGCAGCGGGCAGGCCAAGGGAACCAAGGGGCCGGCCT
>DATNEC010000121.1:0-6060 GCA_035606815.1 Pirellulales bacterium | reverse complement strand
TGCAATTCGCCGCCGGGCCGCTATGCTATCGTCAAGGAAAAACGGATAGTTTTTCAAATATCCGAAGCTGATGGCCCGCGATGAGCTACGATCTAACGATCCGGGCGAACCAATCCTACGCGAGTTTCGCGTCGTTCAAGTCGCTCGGCCAATTCGTCGCGCGGTTGCCGCATGTCAAGTACAACGGCGAGCGCGGCTTCGTGCTCGACGATCCGCCGCACCGGCGGATGGAGATCGATTTGGAACTGGTCAGCGAGGACGGCGACATCCTCGACGACGAGGCCTACGCCGAGTTCAACTGCATTCGCCTGCACATTCCCCAGGAGTTTCTCAGCGCTGCCTTCCAGCGAGACTATTTTCCCACGGCGTTGGCCATTGCCGAGCGACTGGGCTGGCAGCTCTTCGACGACCAGACGGAAGAAGAGGTCACCTACGTCGCCGAAAAGCCGTGGTGGAAGTTCTGGTCGTGAGCGCCGGTCAATCCTGACGGCGGACAACTTTGCGGATGGGAGAAGGTTTGCCGGCGCCCGGCGCCGAGATTCAAGCCGCCGCAGGCTTGCGCTCGATGGCCTGAGATGGGGCATTCCATCGCATTCGTGGTCCGTTGTTTCGCTCAGGAGCCGTTAGCGTGCATCAAGGCGCCAAGATCGCGCTGGCGTCGGGGATCGTGCTGAGCGGGTTGGTCGGCGCGGCGCTGTTTCGCAAATCGCCTTCGCCGACGACGCCCAACAAATCGCCGGAGACGCCGTTCGATCGTCCGATGGTTCCGCTTGCCGCCGAAGATTCGCCGGCCGCGGCGCAACTCTTGGGCAGAATCGATCCGGTCAGCCGCAATCCAGTCAGCCGTGATCCGGCCGGCGCGCCGGCCGCTTCCGCGAGCGGACGAACCGCGCTCGCGGCGCCCAACGACCGCTTGGGCCAGCGGCCATCGGCCGCCGCCTCCGAGCGCTTGCTGCCCCGAAAAGAGGAGTTCTCGTCGGACGCGCAACCGGACGAGCGAGAATCGGCCGGGCCTACGCCGCGCGGCGGGCGCTTGCACCAGGTTCGAGATGGCGACACGCTCTCTTCGCTGGCCCGCCACTATCTCGGCTCCAGCAAGCGATTCCTGGAAATCTACGAGGCGAACCGCGAGCTCTTGTCGAACCCCGATCTACTGCCCATCGGCGCCCGGTTGAAGATTCCGCCGGCCGAGGCGGTCGCCGCGGCAGCAGCGCCGCCGGCCCGCGTCGATCCGCCGCTGGCGCCCCTCTCGCCGCGGCCGGCGCCTGTTCGACCGTCAGCGGGCAGCCGGCGCACTTACCAAGTCAAGGCGGGCGACACGCTGGTCGCCATCGCCCAGCGATTCTACGGCGACGGCGAGCGCTACGGGGAAATCTACGACGCCAACCGAGAGCGGCTCAAGGCGCCCGCCGATCTTCGCGAGGGGCTGGTGCTCGAGATTCCCTAATCGCCTGACTCTCCAAGCCGGAAATGCCGTAAAATGTCCGGTTTCGCTTGCAAGCGATCGCTGGATGCTAGAGAATAAGGCTGCAAGATTATGGCTTGCCGCCATACACAGGCGGCTGCACGGAAACGGCTGATCTGGGGCGCTGATCTGGGACATGGGAACAGGAGTTCGGCAGTGAACCCGATCGAGATGTTGAGGCGCCGCTGGCAGGACTGGACGGGCGAGGAGGAAACTCCCTTCGACGGCGATACGCCGGCCTGGATGATCAGCCTGGGGGCCTTGTTGACGGTGCTGGTGGTCTTGTCGCTCATCCGGCAGCCGCCGCGCAAGCCCGACTTCATGCTGACCGTCAACTCGCTCGACAGCCAGGACGTCGAGCAACTTCCCGATGCGTTCGATGCGTCGAACGACCCCGCCGAAGAATCAGGCGCCGCCAGCCTGGCCGGGGAGAGCGCCGCGATGGCCTTCGCCCCGATCGAAGACCAAATCACGCGCACCCAGACCGAACCGCTGCCGAACGAGGTTGCGTCGATCGTCGCGCCCGAACTCATCGAACTTGCCACGGCGCCGACGGTGGAGGAAAGTCTGACCGTCAAAGGGTCGGCCGGCGTGGGCGCGACGGGGGCGGTCGGGGCGGTCGACGTGTTGACCGACCAGATCGCCGCGTCGCTCGAAGACCGGCCCACGCTGCTGGTCTGGATTCTCGATCAATCGCTGAGCATGCAGCCGAAACGCCAGGCGATCGTCGATCGCCTCGACCGTATCTATGCCGAGTTGGGCGTCAAGGCGACCGGCGGCGAGCAGCCGGGCGGCAAGCAACATGCCCCGCTGTTGACTTCGGTGATGGCCTTCGGCCAGAAGATCAGCTTCCGCACGGACGCTCCGACCGACGACGCGGAGGAAGTCAAAAAAGCGATCCTCGCGATCGAGAACGACGAGTCCGGCACGGAGATGGTGTTCGGCGCCGTGGGGATGGCCGCGGAAAAATTCAAGACCTTCCGCACGCAATCGCCGCGGCGCAACGTAATGCTGATCGTTTTCACCGACGAGGTCGGCGACGACGAAGCCCGCATGGAAGACGCTCTTAAGCTTTGCCAGCACCGCGAGATCCCGGTCTACGTCGTCGGCACGCCGGCGCCGTTCGGGCGCCGCGAAATCGAAGTGGCCTACGTCGATCCCGATCCCAAGTTCGACCAAACGGTGCAGATGGTGCCGGTGCGGCAAGGGCCCGAGTCGCTGTACCCCGAGGGCGTGCAACTGGCCTTCGCCGGGCACGGGCACGACGATCTGCTGCGGCTCGATTCGGGCTTCGGGCCGTTCGCCCTGACGCGGCTATGCTACGAAACGGGGGGCATGTACATCGCCGTCCACCCGAACCGCGTTCGCGAGGGCAAACGCGCCGGCGCCACTGCGGCCATGTCGGCCCGCTTGGATTACTTCTTCGATCCGGCCATCATGCGCAACTATCAGCCCGAGTACGTATCGATGAAGGAATACGAGCAGAAGCTGACGCGCAACAAGGCCCGTGCGGCGCTGGTGACCGCCGCCAGGATGTCGATGGTCGATCCGATGGAGAACCCGACTTTGGAGTTCCCCAAGACGGACGAGGGCGCCTTCAAACGCAGCCTCGACGACGCCCAAAAAGTTGCCGCGAAGATCGGTCCCAAGCTGGACATGCTTTACCAAACGCTGAAGGAAGGCGAGAAAGACCGCCCCAAGCTGATCGAGCCGCGCTGGCAGGCCGGCTACGACTTGGCGCTGGGCCGCATTCTGGCGATCAAGGTGCGGACCGAGGCCTACAACGCCATGCTGGCCAAGGCCAAGGGGGGCCTGAAGTTCGAAAAGCCCGAAAGCGACACTTTCGTGCTCAAGCCGGCCGACGAAATCAGCGTCGGCAGCGCACTGGAGAAAATGGCCAAGCAATCCCGCGAGCTGTTGACCCGCGTCAAGCAGCAGCACTCCGGCACGCCTTGGGGCCTGCTTGCCGCGGCCGAGTTGGAGGAGCCAATCGGCTGGAAATGGTCCGAGAAGGAATCGGACGTCAAGCGTCAAAAGCGCATGCCCGGCGGCGGGGGCAACGGCGGAAACCCGAAAGACCAGCTCAAAAAGCTGGAAAAGCCCAAGCCCAAGCGGCCTTCGGTGAAGCTCTAACGGATCGCGCGCCGGTGGGGCTTCCAACAACGGTCCCGGCCGAGAGCGGCCGGGCTACATTGCTGCCGGCCGAGGGCGGCCGGGCTACATTCTACTCGTCGAGCGCCGACGTGCCGCGGGCGTAGCGCGAGTAGTGGTCGCTGGCATAGAACGAGCGGCCGATTTCGTCGGCCAGCACCCGGATGTACTCGCGCCGGAACTCGTCTTCCGGCTTGTCCTGAATTGGGACGCCGTTGTTCAGCGGGTAGACGACCTGCGGCAAGTTCTTCTCGTAGACGACTTTGCCGTCCTGTTTCAGATCATGCACCGAAACCTTGACCTGCGCTTTGCCTTGTTGCAGCGTTTGGCCGAGCAGGGTGCTGAAGCCCAACAGATCGATGCCCACCACCATGTCGGCGTCGAGCGCTCGGCCGATCTCGGCGTAGTCTTCCACCGGGTTCTCGTCGGTCCAGTCGGCCACTTCGTCGGGGTCGACGACCTTGATCCTCCGCCCAAGATTGGCCTTCAGCTTCCGGCCGAGCTCGGCGGCCAGGTCGCTGGCGGCGCCGCTGCAGCTATACGTGAGTTCGGTCAACGGGCGGCAAACGACCACCACGCGCTTGTCTTTGAGACCGTTATACTCGGCCGGCGTGTCCGTACCTTTGACCAGGTACACGGCCGTCGTCAACAACTTGACGCAGCCGAACTGCGGGGCCGCCAAGGCCAGCGCCGCAGCCAGCGCGAGCAGACCGTAACGAGAGCGAGGAAAGAACCGATCCATGGCGTTTCCTTTTGAACGAACCCTAGCCGCCGCGCAAGCGGCAAATCCAATCGATGAGCGTAATCGCCACGACGCCGACCGCGCAAACGGCCAACGCGCGGTCGTTGGGCGCGCCGATCCACCAGGCGCCGCGCGCCGCCGAGATCAGCAGCCACGGCCCGGCCAGCATCGCCGCCGCCGCCAACACGGCCCCGCCCGCGTTCGACTCCGCCGCGCGCAGCCAATGCCCTCGCACGGCGTGCGCCCACGACGTCGTCATTCCGCAGGACGGACAACGCGTATCGAACAGCCAAATGAACGTACACGGCGGCAATCCTAGCTGCCGATGGGTGCCCAGCCCCGCGGGGTTGGGTTGCAAGCAGGCCGCCGTCGTCAACGGGCCAAGCAGACACATCGCCGCCGCGGCCAGTGCCAGCCGCAGGCGAGCGGAAAGCCGCTCGGGCCCATAGTCGTTGGTTCGAGTCACGTTTTCGCGTTGAGCGGGAAAGGAGCGGGAGAATAGTCGGATTCTCGCAGGGCCGCAAGGGGAATTCCAGAAGCCCCGGCCGCGATTCCGGCTTGGAGTCCAAAGCTCGAGGCCAAAATCCAGGCTTCATGCAGGCCGCGCAGTAACCAAATCCGGCCGGGCTTCCCTAATGGGAAGACTTGGCTTAAGAAGGAATGGTATCGTTCGCCAAGGCCGGAATGCTGACATCTTTAGCAATCGGTCGAAAGAAGGATACCAGGACCATCGCCCTGAGCGGGGTAGGCAGCCAAGCCAAAATTTCCCCGCCGATGCGGGACATGGAGGCGAATCGTGGAAACCGAACAGAACGTGCTGACGCGCAGTTGGAGCTTGCTTCGCCGGGCCGTCCGCCGCGGGGGTGCGGCGGAAAACAGAAGCGACTTGGAGACCGCGCCCTCGCTTCTGCGGCTGGCGATCGTCAGCACGCCGCGGTCCGGAAACACCTGGCTCAGGCACATGCTGTCGTCCACGTTCGCCATGCACGAACTCGACCGGCATCGTCCGTCCGACGTGCCTTGGCACGATTTGCCGGAGCGCTGCGTGCTGCAAATTCATTGGCTCCGCGAAGCGCCGTTCGCGTCGTTGCTGGAGCGGCACTCATTTCGGGTCGTGACGCTGGCCCGGCATCCATTGGACATGCTGATTTCCCTGCTGCATTGGGTCGTGCGGTGCCCTCACCCCGAGTCGGTTTGGACCGACAACCCGGCCCTCGGCGGCGATCGCGGGACGGAAGTTCTGTTGCTGGGCGCCTCGCCGACCAGCGAAGCGTTTCTCGCCTGGGCCTGCAGCCCGCGGGCCGTGGCGCTGCTCTCGGTGAGCCTGCAATGGTGGGACGCGCCGGGCTGCGTTGGCGTTCAATACGAAGACCTGGTCCGTTCCGCGCCCGACGAGTTGCAGCGCATCGCCGGGCAGTTGGGCGTCGAGCCGAGCCGAGATCCGGCGGAAGTCGCCATGGCGCACACGATGGACCGGCTGCGCGACATGCAGCGCGAACCGAGCCAGCACTACTGGCAAGGACAGCCAGGTCTTTGGCGGCGGCTGCTGCCGGCCGCCGAGGCGCGGCGGATCGCCGCGGCGCATGCGCCCTCGTTCGCCCGTTTCGGCTATGTTTGCGATCCAGACGAGACTCTCAGCCGGGCCGATGCCGCTACGGCCTGGCGCCGACTGGTCGACGGATAGCGGATTGCGGCGCCCTCG
>DATNEC010000094.1:0-9318 GCA_035606815.1 Pirellulales bacterium | reverse complement strand
CAAACAGACCAATTTCGCTGGTGGAATTTCAGGCCCCCTCTCAAAAACCTACGAAGGCCCAATGAGTAACACGCCCGACCTACCGAGCCTCGACATGACCGCCGTTCCGGCGCTCTTTGAATCGCCTGCGCCATCGACGGCCGCCCGAAATGCCGTTGTGGGCCTGCCCGATGGGCTGCGCTGTTCGCGCCGGGCGACGAAGAGGCAGATGCTCGACCTGTCGCGCGTGGCCAACGCGGCCGCGCACCTCGAGCGGCTTCCCGAACCAGGCGAAAGCATCCATTGCGTGATGAAGGGCAATTTCGATTCGTGGGACTTGGTTCCGGCGGTCCTACGCTTGGCGGCCCCGGCAACGATTGGCTACCTGGGCGTCGCCACGCTTGGCTTCAACGCCCGCGGCACGGCCGAGTTGTGCCGGTTGATGGACGCGGGCCAGATCGAGCAGGTCGATTTCATCGCCTCGACCTGCTTCCAAGCCAAGGGCGCCGCGGAGTGGGCCGGGCTGCACACCCAGCTTACGGCCCGCGGCGGTCGCTGCGTGGCCGTCCGCAGTCACGCCAAGCTGTTGCTGTTCGCGATGAGCGACGGCGCCGCGTACGCGATCGAGAGTTCCGCCAATCTGAGAAGCTGCCGCATGGCCGAGCAATTCTGCATGACGCATGACCGCGGCCTATTCGACTTCCACCACAGTTGGATTACCCACTTCATCAACGAGGCGACCCGATGAGAGGCAGAAAACCCACTCCGCGCGTTGAGCAGGACGACCAAGCCCCGCCGGCCGTCGCGCCGGACTGCCCCGAGACCTTGGACGTCGACGCCCGGGAGGAATGGCGCCGAGTCGTCGCGCTGCTGTTGGAACTCGGCACGATTCAGGCGCTCGACCGGGCGGTGCTGGCCACCTACTGCGCAGCTTGGTCGGATTGGACCAAGGCCAGGGCCGAAGTCGCCAAGACGGCCGCCGTGGTCAAGTCGCCGAACGGCTTCCCGATGCAGAACCCTTGGGTTTCTATCGCCAGCGGCGCCTTCAAGCAAATGCAAGCTGCCATCGCCGAGCTTGGCTTGTCGCCCGTCGCCCGCGCGCGGTTCGCGGCCGGGCAAAAAAAGAAAAAGACGCAACCCAAGGCGAGCCCCTGGGACGGATTGCTTGCCGGAGCGCATCATGCCAACTGACCCCCACAACGAAGCCGCCGACCGCGCCGTTACCTTCGTCAACGCGCTCACGCACACCAAAGGGCAATGGGCCAGGCAGCGGTTCAATCTCCGCCCGTGGCAAGAGTCGATCATCCGCCGGCTGTTCGGCACGCTGCGGCCCGACGGGCTTCGGCAGTATCGCACGGCGCTGATTTTCCTGCCCCGCAAGAACGGCAAGACGGAACTTGCCGCGGCCATCGCGCTCTACTGCCTATTGGCCGAGAATGAGCCAGGCGGGGAAATCTATAGCGCCGCGGCCGACCGCGAGCAAGCCAGCCTTGTGTTCTCGGTCGCCGCGCAAATGGTCCGCAATGACCCGCACCTGTCGCGCCTTTGCACAATCACCGATTCCCATCGCAAGATCGTCTACCTGCCGACCAACAGCGTGTACCGCGCGATTCCAGCCGACGCCCCGCACGCGCACGGCTACAACGCTTCGGCCGTGGTCTACGATGAGTTGCACGCCGCGCCCAACGCCGAGTTGTGGAACGTGCTCAAGACCTCGCAGGGCGCCCGCCGGCAGCCGTTGATGCTGGCCATTACGACCGCCGGCCACGACCGCAATTCGGTGGCCTATCAGGTCTACGATTACGCCTGCAAGGTGCGAGACAGCGTGATTGAGGACGAGACGTTCCTGCCGGTCATTTTCGAGGCGCCGCAAGACGCCGACTGGACGGACGAAGCGGTCTGGCACGCCGCGAACCCCGCGCTCGGCGATTACCGTTCGCTCGATGAGATGCGGCAGATGGCGCGCGAGGCCAAGGAAATCCCCGCGCGCGAAATGACATTCCGCCAGCTTTACTTGAATCAATGGACCGAGAGCGCCGCCCGCTGGATTTCGCTCGACAAGTGGGACGCCTGCGGGAGCCGTTCGATTTCAACGTGCTCGATGGCATGGAGTGCCGCGCCGGGCTCGACTTGGCCTACCGCGATGACGTGGCGGCGCTCGTGCTGGCGTTTCGGGTCGACGACGCTTATTGCCTTGTCCCGTTTTTCTGGCTACCGGCGAATGGCAACCGCGATCTTTCGCGACCGCCGTTCGACCGTTGGGTTCGCGACGGCTTGATTGAGACGACTCCGGGCAACTCGACCGACTTCGCGGCGATTCGCAAGCGAATCAACGAGCTTGGCCAGCGCGTGCGAATTACCAAGCTGGCCGTCGACCCGTGGAACGGACGGCAGCTCGCCAGTGAATTGATCGAGGACGGCTTCGAAGTGCTGGAATTCGCGCAAACTCTGCGAAACTTCAACGAGCCGTGCAAGACGTTCGAGGCGCTGCTGGCCGGCGGCAAGATTCGACACGGCGGCAACCCGGTCCTGCGCTGGATGGCGTCGAATGTCTGCGTCGAGAGCGATTCGAGCGGCAACTACCGCCCCAGCAAAAAAAAGAGCAACGAAAAAATCGACGGCGTAGTCGCCATGTTGATGGGGCTCGCCCAGTACCTCACCGAGCCGGCCGCGTTCCGCAGCATTTACGAGGACCGCGGCTTACTCGTCATCTGACCTGGAGAACCCTATGACCCGCCAGCAAATCGAAGCAGTGATAGTTCAACTCCGCCAGGGCGCCGCGCCTCTCGAAATCCGGCTTGCCGAACTGCAGCGCGCTTACGGCGACGCGCGAAGCGCGTATGAAGCCCACTCGCAATCGGTCGTCAAGATCCAAGAGAGCATTGCGACTTTGGAAGCCGAAGCCGCGCGACTGAAGGCCGCCGAGCCGGAACCCGCGAGCATTTCCATGCCCAATCGTTTTCTCGCCTAACCCCGTTCCCTACTTTTTGGAGAACCCCCAATGGAATTCACCCAGCTCCCCCAACGTTTCATTGACCGCCTGTTCGCTAAGGCCGTCGCCGAAGAGGCCGCCGAGCAACTGCCTGCTCGCGAAGCCGACGTAAAAGCGATCGCCGACGCGCACGCGCGATATGAAGCGACCTATCCGGCCGCGGCGAAGGCGGCGCAAAAGGCAGAAGCCGCATTTGTCAAAGCCCGCGAAGATTTCGAGCGAGCCGCCCGCGAATTCCAGCGCTTGCGAGCCGCGTCGCTGGGGATCAGTGCGCTGCACGATTCGCAGGTCGGCTGCGCCGAGGGCCGCTTGCGGTTCGGCGCCGACCCGGCGATTCAAGAGGCCAGGTCACAACTCAATCGCATGTTCCAAGAGACGCGGCGCAACCAAAACATCGAGTCAGTCGACCAGCCGATTAAAAGTGCGTTCGGCGGCTCGTCGACGATTCTCCCCGTCGCCAGCAACGTGGCTTCCATCACGGCGCGCTTGCGGGCCATCGAGACCGCGCTGAGAAAGCTCGATGACCTCGCCTTGCAAGCCGACCAAGGCAACGTGCCCGCGACCGTCGAGGCGTTGCTCGCCTCGATTCCAAAAATCGGTCGGGCCGTGGCGCCGCCTGCGCCCGCCGTCCCCAAGGTTGCCCCGGCGCCGACCGCCCGCCAACAGCGACAAGCCGACCGGCTCGCCGCAATCGTCGCGCAGGAGGCCAACTAATGCCGACCATCGACCCGCTTTTGCACAAGCTCTACCGGCCGCCGGCGCCCAAGCCGCGCCAAGCCGTCGTTCAGCGGCTCGAGTCGGCCCGCGCGCTCGACCTGCCGGGCGTTCCGCCGTCCGCCGTGGCGATTCTCGACCGGGCTTTCCCTCATGCCGACCGGCAAACCATCCGCCGGCGCGTGGTCGGGGCGCTCGATCGCTATCTCTCTTGGCGCGACGGCTGCGAGCGACTGACGCCGTGTTCGGGCGGTTGCTCGGAGGCATGTTCCTGTTCGTCCAGTCCATCCGCCGCGGGCGCCTGTCGGCCGACTCTTTCCACCGTCGCATCGCGGAGCGAGATCCCCGACGGCGCGCCGGAACTGAGCAGGCCATGCGTGCTGCTGGGCTACGCCAGTGCGACCGGGTTGGCGTATCAGTACGCGGGCCAGATCGAGCAAATGCGGCCCGGTTCGTTCCGCGACTACCTGGGCGCCGGTTGGCGCATCGAGGCGCGCTATGCGCACGCCGCGGTCGACGTGCTGGGCGATAGCGAAAGCGGCTTGCTTCATTTGGCGGAGGATAGCTTCGGCTTGCTGGTCGCGCTGGCGGTCGACGGGCGGAAAGCTCGCCAGGTCGCGCATCTCGTGCGCTATGGCGGTGCGACGGCGATGAGTTGGGGCCGTTGCAACGACGGCACGCAAGACGCTTATCGACTCGGCCAGCATATCGCCGAGCACAAGCGCGGCCGCGCTTCCGAAGTGAGCTTTGTGGAGAAGGCCGCCAACCCCGCGACGTGCGCGATTGCAGTCTGCCAGGGCGACTTGCTCGGCGCCGATCCTTGGGGGGAGCAGCGCTTCCTCGCCGAAGAGCGCCGGCTCGAATGGCAAGCCCCGAGCTGGGCAATGGGCGCGCTGCAACAGTGCCGACGCCAACGCGGGCTTTTGCGATTGCAGCGGCTCGGCGCCGCCCTGTTGGCGAACAACGTGTTTTTGAGCAGCCGGCGCCAGCGCGGCGAAATTATCGCGGCGGTTATGTCAAGGATGTAGGGTTCTGGCGACCCGCGCGCCGGTCGGCTTGAAACCGTTCCCCGGCCGGCCGCGGGATTTTTTCAAAGGAGATTTCCGTTGTCGATTCTTCTCCCGACCCGCAAGGTTTTCGAGTCGGTCGCGCTGCACGCTTCCGCCGCCGAGACGGCCAGCGGCACAAGCGCGGCCGTCAAGCTGCCGATCGAGTTTCGCGCCGTCGCGTTCGAGTTCGATTTGACCGCTGCGGCTGCGGCCGCTGGCGACACCCTTGACGTGGTTATCCAAACCAAATCGGACCAGAGCAACTGGCTCGATGTTGTTCACTTCACCCAAGCGCTCGGCAATGGCGGCGCGAAACGATACGTCGCGGCCATCAGTGCGGGCGTGAATCAAGCAGTGGTAGAAACGATCGGCACGGCACTGACCGCCGGAAACGTCCGCAACATTTGGGGCGACGAATGGCGGGCGAGCTGGACCATCGTCAATTCAAGCAATCCGAGTTTTACTTTTTCGGTCTGGGCCTGCACTCAGTGAAAGTCTCCGGCCCCGCGTCGGTCGGTCGTTTGCTTCTTGCGGTCGGCCGGCGCGGCGGTTTTTGAAAAAACGAAAGGAACCCCATGTCCCCTGCCAAACCGAACCAATGGGCCGCGCCGTGCGGCTGGAGCTGCGAAATGAGCGAGGAAAGCCTGCCCGTGGTCAAGGCCGCGATTGCATCGCTGAAAGCCGCCGGACTCGATGCCGTGATTGTCTACCGTGACCCGACGGCGCCGGCCAATGAGCCCGATTGCGGCGCCGACTTCACGATGGAGGCTGTCGCCGAGTGGCAAGCGTTCGCCGCGGAGGCGGCCGGTTACCTTTGCCATGCCTCGCGAGTCCAGGCAGTCAAGGAACAATGCTGATGGCATTCCAGTTTCGCTGGACGGGTTTAGACCGCTCCGCAAACACCTGCAAGAAGCCGTGCTGCACGTCGATTCCGCCAGGCAAGACCTGCAATCACTGCATAGGCAACAATCTGCCCAACAATTTGACGGTCACAATTGGCGGCATTGCCGACCGGCTGCATAGCACTTGCCTCCACTGCACAGGCGTAAATGGAAGCTATTCAATTCCGATGAACCCGAGCGGCGTTGGCAGTCCCTGCGAAGGATCGGTCAAGTACGGATATAACTGCACGACCGGAAGCGTTGGGTCGCCTGGAGGGCTGTCGTCGCCATTTACCGTTCGAGTCGGCTTTGCCTTGCAGATGGATGGCACAGTAACCGTAACGGCGGACATAGAAGACTCAAGCACCGCCGCCGGATGGGTGATTTGGCAGGCCAATCTTGGCGCGGCCCCCGTCGATTGTATCGGTGTCAGCGGGCTTTCCTGCGCGCAGATTTTTCGCGATAGCAGCAGTTGGCTTAACTCGAACTGTGACTGCTCAGGGGCTACGTGCAGCGTTTCGGCGTCATGATGTTGTGCGTTTTTATCCTCCCTGACCCCGCCGACCCGCGCGTCAAGACCTGTTCGCGCGACGGCTGCGGCAACCGCATCGTGAGCGATTATCCGCCAGAGCGATGCTATGCCGAGTGCAAGTCGCCCTCCGTGGCGCCGCCGCTCGTCAAGCGTGCGCTAAATTTCGTGCGGGCCGCGTTCGGCCAAGCGCCGCTGGCCATCGAAGCCATCATCGAAGGCGATTCGTCGATTGCCTTCCGTTCGCGCGAGGAAATCGAGCGAATAGCCGCCATTTGCAAAGCCTGCCCGCTGTTCGATGGCCAAGTTTGCACGCACCGAAACTGCGGCTGCACGATCAGCGCCGACCGCAACGAGTTTTGGAGCAAGCTGGCCTGGCGAAGCCAACGCTGCCCAGATGACCCGCCAAGATGGACGTGATTGGAGGCGCCGACCTCCTAGCATCGCGCCTGCCGCGTCGTTAGGGGGCTTTTTTTAACGAGGATTTACCATGCAAGCAGAATGTCCCGACCTATCCGCCATTGCGGGCCGCAAGTATCGCCTATCGCGCGATGAGAGCTATCACGCCGAACACGGTCGACTTGGCCGTGCCGAAGATCCCTGGACGCTGATCGTCTCTTGCCGCAACGGGCATGTCTTCCCGTTCGGCCGCGGGCTGTTGGCGGCCAGCACGAATCAACGCGGCCCCGTCGCAGGGAAGCTGCTGGCCGTGGAAGGCGCCAGGGTTCATCAAGACGCCGATGACGGCGTGACGGTCGTTTTTCCCGAGTCGGAATTCAAGACCGTGGCCAAGATCATGCGAGCCAGGCTGCGCAGGCAATGGTCGGACGCGCAGCGGGCGAAGATGCAAGCCGCCGGCTGGCCATTCCTGCCCAATGTTCCAAGTCCAGAGCGCTCGCAACGAGCAAAGACCGCGGTTTAGCCCCTTGGTCGGTACTTTGCTCGAATCGGGCCAGCGGATGCGAATTTGAGGGCGGGAAGAGCGATGAACCGGGGCGTAGATAGGAAAGTGGAGTTGCACGCTGCAACTTCACTTTCCAGAGAGTGCGGCAACCAGTCCATCAGCCAGTGCAACGACGAATCAAAAGGACAAAATGTCCCTTTGAATGGATTGAAGCCCCCAACCGATCAATCAGCCAGTGCAACAGAGAAACATGTCCGAGCGTCGGACATGTTTTACTTGGAGAGAGGCCGGCAACAGCCGATGCAACATCAAAGTGGCCAAACTGACCACGTTGAATCAGAGAAGAGAGGCCCCCAACCGATCCAACAGCCAGTGCAACCCCGTCGCCGCAACCCCCAAGCCCTCCAAGGCGCCCGAAGGCGGTTTGCGAGCGGCGAAACGCTTGCGAAACGGAGGCCCATAGGCTAGCATGATCGCACCTAACCGCCCTCTTCGGAGGGCAACATTGAGACAATCCGATGACGTTCTACAACAGGCCGCAGGCCCGGTTGCTTCTGAACCGTATCCAAGCGCTGATCCGCGAAGGCGGGGAGCAAGGACGGTCGCATGGTTCAATGTCCATGCTAGGGGGAGTAACCGGGCCTGCGGTCTTTGTCTGCGCGCGTCGGATTGTCGGGAGGCGCCCGGCGGACTGACACGTCCGGGCGCTTTTCTCTTCCGTCGCGCGCTCAAGGAGGAATCCGTGAGTGCTTCATCCCCCGCGGCCGAATGCCGCACCGCTCCCCTCTCTCGAGCCTGGACGCACCCCAAACTAATGGAGCGCGTCGAGGCCGCAGAGACGACGGCCGCCAAAGCCGCAGTATTGATTGGCTGGGATACCGGCCTGCCGGCCGACGCGATTGATTCGCTCGACCTGCAAGAGGTTCACGACGCCGGACACGTCGTTCACGACGGCCAGCTCTTCGCCCTCTCCGCGTTGACCAAGCTGGGCATCGCCGCGGCCGTGCATTTGGCGGCCCGGTCGATCTTGCAGACGGAGATTCTTGACACGCTCGACCAAGGGCCGTTCCGGCTCGAATTGCGCGACCACGGCGGGGACCGCTGCTTGGAGCGCAAGGATCTGACCCTCCGCGAGGCGCTGGCGCTGACCGAGGGCTGGGACGTGCCGTCCGATTGCGAGTGGGCCATTACGTTTCTGCGGGCCAATGAGGAAGGGGGTGCGGTCTGATGAAAAACACCATCCTCGCCCCTGCGGCGCCTGCGCCCTATCCCGAGGCCGCTTACCGTTGGCACCTCAAGCCTAGCCCTTCCCTTCACCGCCCGAAATGTCCAATCTGCGATTGCCCAGGGCGATACCCCAGCTCACACAAGCGAGCACGCGAAGGCACCGCGTCTCGCCAATGGATCGTCAAAGCCAGAGACGCCAATGGCGAGTGGATCGAAAAAGAAATTGGCGCCCGGTTCGTCATTCGTCGCGTTCGCGCTCCGCACGGTCCGACTCGGAAAGTTTTACAACGCATCGCCAGGATTACGGCCATGCTGGCCGATGGCAAGACGATGGGAGCCATCGCCGCCGAACTAGGCGTTCACGAACAAAACATTCGAGAGCAGCGCCAAAAGTATCCCGAAATCTGGAATCGCGCTCTCGATAACGCAATGTCGGCGATGGCGGCAGTCGTCGAAGCGCAGGCCGGCACGATCGACATGCTTGCCGATCCGGCCGCTTTTCTTGCCAAGGCCGAAGCGGTGAAAAAATGGTCCGATCGAATCGGGCGACCATTCCTGCCCGTTAGGGATGGATCGCTGCGAGCATTCTATGAATCGTACTATCGGCCTGTCCGTCTTGCAGAAGTTTCCGCAGCCGTGATTCAACATTACGAAAAAGCGTTGCGATATTGGGCCGCGTTCACAGGCGACCCGCCCCTGAAAGAAATCACGGCTGCGACGATGGCGACGTTCCGCGACTGCGTAAGGAGATTGCGCGGACACAAGAAATCGTCTTGGGTTTACTCGCCGGCGACCATCCATGCCGTGTTGAGTCACGTTCAGTGGATGCTCGACAAAGCAGGGCCGCCTTGCCGCGGCAACCGTGACGCCGCCGGAATTCTCACAATCGTTCCTTGGATCAAGCTGCCCAAGCGGTTCGATCACTGCGGGCCGCCGAAGATCGTTTCGGCCGAACTGTTGAGCCAGCTTTACGTCGGCTTGATAGCCGCGGAGCGTCCGCGAGTTGACGGCATCAAGCCGCCTGCTTGGTGGCGAGCGCTGAT
>DATNEC010000038.1:0-4967 GCA_035606815.1 Pirellulales bacterium | reverse complement strand
GCAGTTCCCGCCCCGACCACCAAGCCGCTCGCCAATACGGCCCGCGGATGCACGGCGCTTTGCAACGTGAAGTCGGCGGCGCGTGCTTGCTCGGCGGCGGCCAGCCGCGCGCGGCAATGCCCAAACGCGACGATCAAGTTTTCAATTCCCTCGCGTCTCAACGCGGCAAGCCGTTCCGCGCCGCCTAAGATCTGCGAGCCGCAGAAGGACGAACCTCGTCGCTGGGGCTGTTCATCATCCAGAAACCCGGCGATTTGGAAGCGGTTCTCCAGACGGACGATGTCCGCGACCACCGAGGCATGGCCCGATGCGCCCCAGATCACAAGTTTCCCATGCATGGCTTCCGACCCGCCGGGTTGCTCGAAGGAAGTCATTGTTTGGTCGCTGGGAGAGATTCGGTCTTCCAACTCAAGTCGGGACGAACCACCCCTTGCCACGCGCCCATGAATCCGCCCCGCTCCTGACCGTCGTCGACAAGTTCGAGGGCGGCGAAGCGATTCAGGGCGGCTATGACGTTAACCGCATTTTCAACAAGAAACAATGAGACGAAATAACGCCCCGCATTGAGCAACCGGGCCGGAACAATACACCGGCTGCGGTATCGCCCCGGCGGATGCGGCTTGAGATACCAGTCCGAATCCGACGTCGACGGTGACGCCAAAACATGCACTTCGTCGGCGGTGTGCAGGGAAATCGACAAACTCAACGGCGTCTCGGGCTTGAGCGCCAGGTATTCCACGTCGATGAAAACAGGTTCGTTCAAACGGAAGCAGGTCGTCGGCGACCCGCGGTCGTCGACGATCCGCACGGCAACCAGCCGCGCTCTGGAGTCGCCCGGCGCGGTCTCCGGCGACCAGCGATATTCGCTTTCGCCGGCGGCTTGTTCGCCGAGAAAGAAATCGACCGTTTCCGCGGCAGATCCGGCTTTGACGATCCGTCCGCCATCCAGCAGAATTGCCGCTCGGCAAAGGCCTTTGACGGCCGGCAAGTTGTGGCTGACGAACAAGATCGTGCGGCCGCTGGTCGCCAAGCCGCTCATTTTGCCGATGCACTTCTTTTGGAACGCAACGTCGCCGACGGCCAGCACTTCGTCGATCAGCAAGATTTCGGGATCGAGGTGGGCCGCCACCGCGAAGGCCAACCGCATGTACATCCCGCTCGAATACTGCTTCACGGGGAAATCCAGAAACCGTTCCGTCTCGGCGAAGGCCGCGATTTCGTCGAACTTGCGGCGGATTTCGTGACGGTGCATGCCGAGGATCGCGCCGTTGAGGTAGATGTTCTCGCGTCCGGTCAATTCGGGGTGGAAACCGGTCCCCACCTCCAGCAGGCTGCCCACGCGACCGCGGATCGTGACTCTACCCGACGTGGGCCTGGTGATCCGGCCTAGGATCTTCAGCAATGTTGATTTGCCGGCGCCGTTTCGTCCGATCAGGCCCAACACCTCGCCGGGAAGCGCTTGGAAATCGACGTCCTTGAGCGCCCACAGGCATGAATCCTCCACTGGGTGCTTGCGGCGCAGCTTTCTGAATGGGGCCGACGCCGCAACCGTCAATTCCTCGCGGAGCGTCCGGTAAGCGGCGGGAGCGCGGCCGCGCGGCGCCGGGTAGCTTTTCGACACGTTTTCGACCGAGATTCCCTGATGCATGACGAAATTATTGCATGGATTCCGGGCGTCGGGCAAACGGCCATGCCGTTTATGCGCTTGACACCGCGAATTTAGCGCAAGTACGATCCAGTTTGCGGGATTTTGATCTTTTCGAGGCGCCGATTGGGGGTCGCAAATGCTTGGTTCGACGATCCGATCCAGAACCTCTTCTTTGGCTTCGTTGTGGGGGCTCTTGGCGACGGGCGCCGCCTTCTCGCTCCTGGCCCCTTCGCCATCGCTGGCCTTGAACCCTAAAAGCCCCGAGGTCAAGGCCCTGGTGGAGAAGGCTGTCAAATTCCTCGAGCAGCCCTTACCGCCACAACTGGCCCAAATGCCCAACAGCACCGCGCCCGGCGCCAAGGCCCTGGTGGGGATGTGCATGCTCAAATCCGGCCGCCCGAGCAATCACCCGAAAGTGATCGAGGCCACCGAATCGATCCGAAAGGCCGCTACCGAAAATCTGAATAGTCTCGATGTCTACAATCTGGGGATGTGCATCGTCTTCTTGATCGATCTCGATCCTGTCGCCCGTCAGCCCGAAATCCAAAAGTTGACCGAGCGCCTGATACAGGTGCAAAAACCTCACGGCGGCTGGGGATATCCGGGCACCAGTTTGGGCGATACGTCCATGTCGCAGTACGGCTGCTTGGCGTTGTGGGCGGCGAGCAACGCCGGCATCTCCGTTCCTCAGGATTCTTTCGAGCGGGCCTGCAATTGGTGGCTGCGGACCCAAGACCCCAGCGGCGCGTTCGGCTATCAGGCGATCGACTCCGAAGGCGCGGGCCGCGTTCCGCAGAGAGAAGTGCGGCATAGCCTGGCGGCGGCTGGCTTGGGGTCGATGTACATTTGCAGCGACCGATTGCGATTATTCGGGGTGCGCGATGAGCCGGTCGATTCCGACCAGCCCCCCGAACTCAAACGCAAGAAGAAAACAATCGTTCCGATCACGACCGTGGTCGATGCGGGTCGCGTGCGCGAGGCGATGGATCTCGGTCAGGCATGGCAACGCGCCAACTACACGATGGACGTGGCCGAATGGGCGTACTACTACATGTACGCCTACGAGCGATACCAGAGCTTCCGAGAGAATACGCCTGGCGAAGGCAAGGCTGACGTCTCGTGGTACGACGATGGGGTCAGGTATCTGGCGAAAACGCAAAAATCGGATGGCTCCTGGGATAGCCATCCGGGCCACAACATCATCGCCGACACGACGTTTGGCATACTGTTTCTGCTGCGGTCCACGCAGAAGTTCATTGAGCACGTCAGGACATTGAGCGGGGGCACCCTCACCGGCGGCCGCGGCTTGCCGGAGAACATGAACGGCGCGGAAATGAGGTTGGGCGGCGTCCGAGCCAAGAGGCTTTCCCCATCGGCGCAGGGGTTGCTGCAGATCATTGGCGGCGACCCGAATGATCCCAACTTCGAGGCCGCCGCGATCACCATGGAGGAGGAGCCGCTGGAACCGGGCAATGAGACCTTGACCGAGGTGGCGAAACAGTTGCGAAGCTTGGCCGCCGGTCAATCGCCGCAAGCCCGGGCCGCGGCCCTGCGGGCTTTGGCTCGTCTGCGCAATCTCGACGATGTTCCGCTATTGATCGAGGCGCTCAAAGATCCTGAACCGCTCGTTTTCAATGCGGCCAATGAAGCTCTGCGGTTCATCAGCCGAAAGTTTTACGGCGCCGGGTTCTGGGGCGGCTCCGACGAGCCGGCGCGCGAGGCCGCGCTCAAACAGTGGAAGCAGTGGTATCTCTCGATTCGCCCGAACGCGATTCTTGAAGACTAGAGAATGTCGGCAAACGAATCTTCGACGCGGCGGAAATAATAGCATCCGGCCGCCAACAGCACCGGCGCGATGATGACCGGATAGACAAGCCGCGGCCAAGGAATCGGGCCGCCCAGGGCCGCCGCGCGGAGGCAGGCGATGATGCCGTCGATCGGGTTCAGCCGCAAAATCGTCCAGGCGCCGGCGCTTGACTTGGGAGCTGGCGATTCGGAGTTCGCCAAGGGTTTCGGCAGGCGAACCGTTTCGTGTGCCGCGGCTTGATCGCCGAGAGCCGCCTCGCTCGACGACGTGTCCAAATAAACGCTTGGCGTCGCGAACAGCCACAACTGCACCAAAAAGGGCAGGGCGTGCCGAACATCGCGATAAGCGACGTTGAGCGCCGCCAACAATGTCCCGATACCCAATGCGATCGCCGTCAGCAATGCCATGAACACAGGCACGAGCAGCAGCGTCCAGCGGGGGGCCACGCCGTACCAAGCCATCAAGACGCCGAGTACGACGGAAGCCAGGGCGAAATCGACCAGGGCCGGGCCCAGCGCGGCCAGCGGAATCGCCAATCGGGGAAAGTAGACTTTGCCGACCAGCCGTTCGGCATAGACCACGCTTTGGCCGGCGGCCGTAATCGCCGTAGCGAAGAACGTCCAGGGCAGCAAGCCGGCGTAGGCGAACAGCGGATAAGGCAACTCGCCCGCCGGGACGTGCGCCATTCGACCGAGCACCAGCGTGAAGACCGCCATCATCAAGGTTGGCTGCAGAATCGCCCACGCCGCGCCCAACACCGTCTGCTTGTAGCGGACTTTCACATCGCGCCAGGCGAAAAAATAGATCAACTCGCGGAACCGCCAGAGCTCGTCGAGATCGAGAGGCTGCCAGCCCGACCGGGCCTCGATCACGGTCAACGGCAACTCGGCCGGCTCGCTCGACGGGCGAACTGGCGCCGCGGGTTCGTCATCGGCGAGATTCTCAGCGGGGAGCGACATGGTTTCTTCAATTATTGCACGCGGATCGCTGAAAATCAGCAGCGATTCGGGCGTTCGGTCGCGAAATACGGCGGGCGGAGCCGTGGAAAACGCACGGAGAACGCTTTCGCAAAGCTCGCCGTCGAGATTAAGATAGGGCGGCGCCCTTGGCCCGGTCTCGAAGGATTGGACATGCCGCCGCATCGCTTGCCATCGTCGCTTCCTTCGCCCGTTAGCCGGCGCGAGTTTCTCTCGCGCGCCGGCGGAGGTTTCGGCACGCTCGCTCTGGCGGCCCTGTTGAGCGAACAGGGCTTGTCGGCTGGCGAGGGCGGAACCGCGCATTTGCCGCCTGGCGCTGCCGCAGCGCCCGATCCTCTTGCCCCCCGCCCGCCGCACTTCGAGCCTCGCGTCCAGCGGGTGATTTACCTGTTCATGCACGGCGGCCCGAGCCACGTCGACCTGTTCGATCCAAAACCCGACTTGGTCAAATACGCGGGCCAGCCGCTGCCCGAAAGCTTCGGCTCGGTGATGACGCGCCGCAAAGTGGCTGCAAATCCATTGCTTGGCCCGGTGC
>DATNEC010000034.1:0-2518 GCA_035606815.1 Pirellulales bacterium | reverse complement strand
TGGCCGGGTTGCGGCGAAAACTCGAAGCCGACCCTTCGCAGCCGCGATACCTGCTGACTGAGCAAGGCGTGGGCTATCGCCTGGCGGATGAGTGAACTCGATGCGGTTATTCCATCCGGTCGATCGCCTGCGACAGCAACGCCGCCACGTCGGCGCGCTCGCGCAAATCGGCGGCGATGCGGGGATGGGCGAAGATTCGCACGCGCTTCACGTAGTCGTCGAATTGCTCCTTCGCCAAGGTCCGCACGACGGGCGAAACCTCGCCGAGCGGACGATACCGATGCTCCTTGATGAAGTAGACGTCGACGTCGAATTCCACTTCGCGCTCGATGGGCGGCGCGTCGAAGAGAATTTCGTGCGGGGCCACCACGCGGCCCAAGGCGCTGCTGGCACGCAGCGCGAATTGCTCGGCGCAGGCGGCCAGCCAAGGATACGGCTGGCGCGCGAGGCGATCGTACAGTTCGCGCTGCTCGAAGATGCTGTACTGCGCCAGCCGCTTGTAGAGTCGTCGCGTGGGGCCGAACAGGCCGTCGAGCAAGTCGCGGGCCGGGCCGGCGCCCGCCGCGTGCTCCATGTCTTCGATCATTCGCGACTCGCTCAGGCGAAATAAGGCGTCGAGATCGAGTTGGCCGTGCAACAGGTAAAAGGCCCGTTGCAGCATGGCGGTCGCCGAGCGGACGCCGTGGTGCCAGTAGACCTCGCTGAACATCACGTATCGCGCAAAGACCATCATTTCGGCCGCGGTTTTGCCCTTGTCGGTGATCGCCAGGCCGTCGCCCGCTTCGTTCAAGCACAAGCTGCCGATCAGGCGCCCCTGGTCGAAATTTCGCCCATAAGGGACTCCGGCGTGCAGGCTGTCGCGCTGTAGATAGTCGAGCTTGTCGATGTCGATCGGCCCCGAAAGCATGCTGCCGAGAATTCGCGCCTTGCCGCCCCGCGGTTTTTCCGAGAGCAGCGCCACGACGTCGCGCGGATTGATGTTCCAGTCGGAACGCAAGGCGTCGGCGATTTCGCCTTCCAGCAAGAAACTGTTGGCGAACAGTTCGTGGTTGGGCGTCTTCGCCAGACGAATGTCCTCGATTGGATGGCAAAACGGCCAATGCCCCAGATCATGCAGCAGTGCGGCCGCAATGAACAATTCGGCGTCGGCCGGCCGAATCGCGGCGGCGAAACGCTCGTCGCTCGCCAGACGCTTCAAATACACGAGCGCCAGCCGATAGACGCCCAACGAGTGCTCGAACCGCGTATGAATCGCCGCCGGGTAAATGAGCGACACGAGGCCGAGCTGGCTGATGCGGGCCAACCGCCGGAACTCGCTGGTATCGATGATCTGCCGCACGCGATCGGTCAGCGGTACGTCAAGCTCCGGCGGGATGCGCACCAATCCCCGATGGGCGTCCAGCCCCGCGACTTCAGGAATTTCAGCGATGCTCATTCCTGTGAATCCCATCTCGCCGATATTTACAGCCGGGCTGGCGCCCCGAACTCCTCCATCACCGCCGCCGCGACCAGTGCATCGGGCCGTTCGGCGCCCATCGCCAGCAACCTCCGCCAGAGCCCGCCGCCCGCGGCCAGCGTTTCGCCCAGGTGGGCCGGGCAGGGCGTGGCCCACTCGGGGTCGGGCTGAAGCTCTACCAGGCGCGCCGCCAGGGCCGGACCGATTGCATCAATTTCGGCGACCGTCTGGAAACCGGACAACCCGACCACCAGCGGATTATCTCGGCCCGCGACCTTCGACCGGGCATCGGCCTTGAAAATCACCAGCGGCTTGCCCAGCGTCCAGGCCATCGCCGCTTCCGACACGGCGCCTTCGTCGGGCACGCGGCCGTTCATGTCCAACACCAGCGATCCGCAGCCGCACACCACCTGATAAACGTCGAGCGCAAAAATCGCCTCGTGCAACAGCCGGCCGGCAGCCGCCGGGTCGTAGCCCTCGTCGGCCAAATAGGGTTGAACGCGGGCGAATTCCAAGCCGTCGGCATGCGGCACGAACGGCTCGAAGCCCGAATCTCGCAGGTGCTCGGCGATTTGCGAAATCTCTTGGCGCTCCGGCCCATTGAACAGCGGGCCGGCGCAATAGACTCGGCGCGTATTGCGCAACGGATAGATCGTGGTCTGTGACATTGCCAAGCGTTTTTTCTCCCTAAAGCGGCCGGCGCGGCGGACTTCCTGAACTTGTAACGGTAAGGCTACACTCGGCGCGGCGAAGGTGCAACTCGCCGGCGCCGACGCTACAATCAGTCCATGATGTTGAAAAAACTCTGGCTGCTGTCGAGCCTGGCCCTTGGCCTCCTGCTCGCCGCGCGATCGATCGCCGCGGCGGCCGACTCGGTCGTCTCGGTCGAGGTGACGCTCAATGAACAAGCAGCGCTGACAGTCTCGAAGGGCGGTCCCTTCACGGGTCGCATTTTCTTGTTCGCGTCTCAACAACCCGACGGCGAACCGCGCTTCGGCCCGAACTGGTTCAAACCCGAGCCGTTTTTCCGGCTCGACGTGCAAGACATGAGGCCGGGCGAAT
>DATNEC010000026.1:0-2948 GCA_035606815.1 Pirellulales bacterium | reverse complement strand
CGGGGAGCTGATTTTTCGGCCTCGAAACCGGCCGACCCACGGGTTAACGCACAGGGCCGAGAGCAACCGCTCTCGGCTTTTGCGTTTATCTCCGTTCCCCCAAGGGATTTCGGCCTCAACACGCACGGCATCGCCAGCTTGTACGAGGCTTTCGATCCTGCTGCCGCCCGGGCCTTGGCAGCGCGGCTGGAAATCCATTACACGCCCAAACACGGCAGTTGGCTGAACATGGCGGAAACTGAGTTAAGCGTTCTCTCACGCCAATGCCTCGACCGCCGCATCGAAAGCAAGGAACTGATGCCGCGAGATCAACCAAGATTGCATCAGGGTTGCACGTCGCCCTGTCGCGTTTCGGGTGGTCGCTCGTCAGGCGGCAAGGATCGCGTCACGCATCCGCCGCGAGAGCAAGTGTTGGCCGGCTGCCGGCCGCTCGAATACCCGCGCGCTATGGGCGCCCTCGGGTCGGCATAAAACGCGAATTCGCGCATTGACTTGCGTCCAGTGGACAGGGCCGGGATCGAACCGGCGACACACGGATTTTCAGTCCGTTGCTCTACCAACTGAGCTACCTGTCCTAAATCACCTGCCCCTAAATCATTGTCCAGATGCTTTTTGTCGAGATTCGGCCAAGTGCCGACAGCATTCGCTTGACGGTCGAAAGCGATGCCGAACGACACGCCTCCCAGCGGCCGACAATCCCAAAGCTTAACAAAAAGCAGTCCGCCAGCAAGTCCGCAAACCAAGGCGAGCGTGGGGCAAGCATCTCGAACGGAACTGCCCATTTCAGAGATGGTCAGCGAGTTGATAGACCGGCGCAAGGGTGAGCGCTAGAATCGTTTATCCGGCTGCGGGCGCTCGACAAACCTCGCCGGATACTAGAACATGGAGCCATGATGGCATTCGACGCTCTGCCCAACGACGAACGATTCGACCGCAAAGAGGCGGCCGGCACGCCGCTGTTCGCGGCGGTAGAAGAGTTGTGCCGCTTGAATCCCGGCCATTCGCTCGACGACATGGAGCGGCTGACGCTCGGCGAGATCTTCGCCATCGCGGTCCGCACGCATGGCGCCGATTTGCCGGACTTCTGGCGAATCTGGCAGGATTGGAACCGTCCCGATCTCCAGCAGCCGATGGGCGACCTGTAGCCGATTCGCCCTTGCAATAAGCTGCTAGCATGGCGACAATCGAGCGGTGCGAGAGAATCGGCTGTGAAGCGGATTTCTTGTATCCCGCCGCCCCGACAGAAGGGCAAATAATACCTACCCAAGAGTCCGCCATGCGAAGGAAGTTCGGCTTGGCATGTCGTTTGGCGCTGGTTGTTTGGCTCGCCATTTTCTCTCGGCAGCGGTTCGTCGCAGCCGCGGAAAATGCCGCGGCCGGCGCCAATTCGATCGACGCCGCTTCGATCGAGCCAAGCTACGAAAAACAAATCCGGCCAATCCTCAAGGCGCATTGTTTTCAATGTCACGGCGAGGGCGATGAACTCGAAGGCAAGCTCGACCTGCGCTTGCGCCGCTTGATCGCCGCGGGCGGCGACTCCGGGCCGGCGATCGTGGCGGGCAATCCCGATGCGAGCTTGCTCTACGAGCGAATCAAGCTGGGAGAAATGCCGCCGGGCGAAAAGAAAGTGCCGGCCGAACAGGCCGAGACGATTAGGGCCTGGATCGCCGCCGGCGCCCAAGCTGCCCGGCCCGAGCCGGAACAGATCTCGGCCGATTCGATCTTGCCGGAAGAACGCGACTTCTGGTGCTTCCAGCCGGTGCTGCGGCCGGGCATTCCAACGGTCCGCCAGGCCGACCGCGTGCGCACGCCGATCGATGCGTTCGTCGCCGCCAAACAGGAAGAAAACGGCCTGGCCTTTTCCGCCGAAGCCGACAAGCGGACGTTGATCCGCCGCGCTACCTACGACCTGCTCGGTCTGCCGCCGACTCCCGAGGAAGTCGAAGCGTTCGCGGCCGACGCGGCGCCCGACGCTTACGAGCGGTTGATCGACCGCTTGCTCGATTCGCCGCGCTATGGCGAACGCTGGGGACGCCACTGGCTCGACGTGGCCGGCTATGCCGATTCCGACGGCTACACGAACCAGGATCCGGTGCGAAAATATGCGTACAAGTACCGCGACTACGTGATTCGCGCGTTCAACGAGGACAAGCCGTTCGACCAGTTCATCCAAGAACAACTTGCGGGCGACGAGATGCTCGAGCCGCCTTACAAGGAATTGCGGCCGGAAGAAATCGAAAAGCTGGTCGCCACCGGCTATTTGCGGATGGCGCCCGACGGCACCGGCACGGGCGGGGTCGATCAGAACGTCGCCCGCAACCAGGTGGTCGCTGACGCGATCAAGATCGTCTCGACTTCGCTGTTGGGGCTGACGGTCGGCTGCGCCCAGTGCCACAACCACCGCTACGACCCGATTCCGCAGGCCGACTATTATCGTCTGCGGGCGATCTTCGAGCCGGCCTACGATTGGAAGAGTTGGCGCCCGCCGCAAGCCCGGCTGATCTCGCTCTATACCGACGCCGATCGCCAGCAAGCCGCGGCCGTCGAAGCCGAAGCCGCCAAGATCGACGCCGAGAGAACGCAAAAGCAGACCGAGTACATCGTCCGCACTTACGAGAGCCAGTTGGCCAAGCTGCCCGAGGAGATTCGTGGCGCGGTGCGGCAGGCGCACGATGCCCCGGAGGCCGGCCGCACGCCGGAACAGCGCGAGTTGCTCAAGGCGCACCCGAGCGTGAACGTGACGGCCGGCTCGCTCTATCTTTACGATCCCAAGGCCGCCGCCGACCTCAAGCAATACTCCGAAAAGGCGGCGGCCGAGCGGGCCAAGAAACCGGTCGAAGATTTCGTGCAGGCTTTGACCGAGCCGCCCGGCCACGCGCCGGCGACGCACGTCTTCTATCGCGGCGACATCAATCAGCCGAAGCAAACCGTCGCGCCGGGCGAACTGG
>DATNEC010000016.1:0-8034 GCA_035606815.1 Pirellulales bacterium | reverse complement strand
GCGTCGGTGAAGATCATGCCCGCCGCAGCCAGACGGTCCATGTTCGGCGTGGCAATTTTGCCTTCCGGATTGAGGCCATGCACATCGCCATAGCCCAAATCGTCGGCAAGGATTAGCACGATATTGGGTCTACCTAGTTCTTTGCTGTTTTCCTCGGCGTTTGTCCCAAATTCTGGCCAAAATACCGCGCCCAAGATAACGAGGAGCGCCGTTGTTGGGCGTAGTAAACGTCCAAGTAAATCTCTTGGGTGCAATGCTGCGGCGCGCACGGTTCGGGCAGTCATCCAAAACCTCTCAAGTTCAAGCTGAGTTTAGTAGACGCCGGCCTCGCCGCCGGCGCCTTCGAATTACAGTTCGTGGCCTCTTTGGCGGAAAATCGGAGCAGCGATGCGCCTGAGGTTGCCGCCGAAAATCTGCAGCCGCTCGTCAGGCGTGAGGTCGGCATCCAAGACCTTGGAGAGCTCCGTCGAATAAGAACGCGACGGCCCATGCCCGCCCCACACGAGCCGGCCGGCGCCCACGTGGCGGACCGTGAAGTCCACTTGGCCAGAGTGCGGGTCGGAGCCGCTGAACTCGATCAACACGTTTTCGTGGGGCCGCACCGCGCGGACTCCCAATTCCCAGTCGCCGCCGGAATGGCCGCAAACGAGCGGCACGTCGGGAAATCGCTCGGCCAGCAGCGCCACATCCATGGGGGTCGATTCGCCGGGCACGTTGTCCCCGCCAGGCCGCCGCGGCTTGCCGCCGATCTTGAGCCAGGTGTGAATGTAGATCACGGCCTTCAACTCCGCGGCCAGGCGAATGATCGCGTCGTTGTCGCGATGGCTGCAAACGACGCCCCCCGGGTTGCCGCCGTAATACTTGATGCCGATGCACGGCCCTTGGGCGACCCACTCCTCGATCTTGCGGCAGCTTTCGACAACTTGCGAAGGATCGATGGGAATCAGTCCCGAAACTCGATCCGAGTGTTTTTCCAGGTACTCGCGAAGCTCCTTTTTCTTCTCGTCCGGAATGGTCGTCCCCAGCGGATCGTTCGGCGAGCCGGCAATGTCCAGCGAAAGCATCCGCTCGATCCCCATCCGCTCCACGTAAAACAGGTTCTCTTCGTGCGAGCGAATTCCCCCGCTAAAGAAGCCATGATAGTGCATGTCCCAGATCCGCAGCTTCACCAGATCGTCGCGCGTCGGCAGACCGTAAGCGGCAGGATTCAAGGCAAATTCACGAGCGCCAGGAGAACTCATCGCACCGTACTTTCTAGCCCATCAGGCGACGGGCATTGGCATGCATCAGCAGGCGGAGCTGCGCCAGGCTGAGCGGGGACTCGAACAACTTGAGCAGCGCACTCTCGCAGGGGAAATAGGGAGCATGAGAGCCGAACGTCAACCGCTCTACCGGGATCGCTCCCTGGTAGCTGTAGTTCATCCCCTCGATCAGCCGCCCGACGCCGCCATTTCCTTCGGTGGCGGCGATGTCGAACGTGACCGGCGTTTCCTTGACCAGGGCGGCGAGATTTTTTCCCAGCAGCGGCCCCGCCGAGTTGATCAACTGCACCCTCGCCTCGGGCAGACTCTTGAGCAAGCCGACCAGCGGCGAGACGTCCACGGCCCCCACGATCACCGCCGGATGATGCACGCGCTCGTCTTCCAGCCGCAGCACGATCTGCACCAGCATTTTCCGCTTGGCGGCCTCGGCAAGCAGCCGCGCGAACTCCGGGTGGTCGAGCCCATAGCCGTGATACATGGGGTAGAGCCGGATGCCCGGCATCCGGTGCCGCTCATGGCACTGTTCAAGGTCGGCCTCCCAGTCGGGCCAGGCCGGGTTGACGCTGCCGATGGGAATCAGCATGCCGTCGCCGCGGGCCTTGCACTCGTCGACGAGGCGGCGGTTGACGAGATCGAGTTGTTTCTGCAGCACCGCCTCGAAACTGCCGGACCACGCGGTGGTGATGCGATGCCTGCGCAGCTTGGCGATCAAAGCTTCCGTGCGGGCATACTTGAGCCGGCGAAAAGGCCACTCGAACAAGTGAACGTTGGTGTCGATGATCTCGGGCGTCGCCGGAGGCGGTTCGGCGGCCTGGGTCTGGCGACACGCCGCTGCCGTGGCGATCGGCAATGCGGCGGAAATCAGCGACGCCTTGACGAACTTTCGGCGGTCAATGGGCTGCGGATCGTATCCGTATTGTGGCATGGGGCGCTCCCTTGGGCGGCTGAAGACTCTCGGATTGTACTCGCCTCAAGCGGCTGTGATACACTACTGCCGCATAAGAATTTGGCGAAATCGGAGGCTCTCGCATGCGAACCATCTTGTGGCTGCTGTTGATTCCGGCGAGCGCGTGCGGCGAAGAACTGGAGCCGTGGAAGTCGAAGCATGATCCTGCGGACGTTCCGAAACGCCACGTGCAGGAAATCACGGCCGGAAAGCAGGAATACTCCGTCGTCCAACACGGCACGATGGACGGGCGGAATTGCCGCTCGCCCCAAGGAGTTTGGACGCCGTTCGAACAGACCTGGGAATCGAATCGGACCGTGCGGCTGGAAAACATCGGCGAGACCGACGTCGTGAATCCCTGGCTGGTCAGCGGTCGCAACGACCTCCGCAACGTGCAGGCGATCGTTGCGCGGGCGATCGACCCAGGCATGTCCGACAAGGAAAAGGCGATGGCCCTCTGGTGGCAGGAGATTCAACATCGTTTCCACTACCCAGGGGACAATCGGGAGCTGCTCAGTCCCGTCAAGGCGCTCAATGTCTATGGTCACAATACCTGCGGCAACGATTCGATCTGTCTCGCCGGGCTGTGGAAAACGGCGGGACTCAAGGTGGCGCCGGCCCGCCTGGTCGGACATTGCGTCACGCAGGTCTTCTATGACGACGCCTGGCATCTGTACGACGGCGACATGCATTCGCTGTACCTGCTCCGCGACAACGAAACCATCGCCGGCGAGCAGGATTTGGTCCGCGATCACGATCTGATCAAGCGCACCCACACGCAAGGCATTCTCCGACCTCAAGGCCGGGCGGGCGACGAGTGGGAGTCATCGATTTACGTGTTCGAAGGAAAGGTGACCGGCGACCGCGACGCCGATCGCCAGTCGGCGATGAACATGACGCTGCGGCCCGGCGAATCGCTCGTGTGGCGATGGGGACACGCCCAACCCGCCAAGTACTTCGGCTCGCTCGATCACAAATTCGCGGACAGGATTTGCAACGGGCTGTGGGAGTATCGGCCCGATTTCTCGAAAGAGGCCTGGCGCAACGGCGCCGATTCCATGCAGGCGATCGTGTCGGACGACGGCGATTTACGCGCCGAGGCAGGCAAGACCGGCGAAATCGCGTGGACGATCCGCTCGCCCTACGTGCTGGTTGGCGGAAAGCTGGAGTTCGAGGGAACCGATGCTCGATTCGAGCTGTCGTGGGACGGCAAGACTTGGGAAACCGCCGGCCAAGATCTCGATGGCTTTTTTCCGCCCGTTGGAACGGCCCGCTATGCCTATCATCTCCGCTGCCGTCTCGCTGGCGAGGCACGGCTGCGAAAGCTGCGAATCGTCAACGACCTGCAGATGGCGCCGCTTGCTCTGCCGGAAATGGGAGTCGGCCAGAACCAGTTCGCGTACTCGGATGAATCTTCCGGCCAGCGCCGCGTGCGGATCACGCACGAGTGGGTCGAACGCTCGCTGAGCGCTCCTCCCGCCGCCCCGGCCGCGCCCGTTTCGCCCAAGGACGGCGGCGACGCGGAAGGGACCGCCGTGGTATTCCAGTGGCGCCCGGCGGCGGATCAGGACGGAGATAAGATCGCCGATTATCACTTCGAGCTTTCCGCGCGGGCCGATATGAAGTGGCCGTTATCGATGAGCTTCGTCAAGTTGATCTCGCGCACCAGCGACGCCGGCCTGGCACAGTATGCGATGAAGGCGCCGGGCGAACTGAATCCTGATCGTGAGTACTACTGGCGCGTGCGCGCCAAGGATGCCAAGGGAGTCTGGGGCCCTTGGAGCCAGACATGGCGATTTACGCCGCGCGGGCCCTCGCCGCCGCTGAACGTCGTGCTGCAATACGATCGCGGGAAGAACGCGGCGGTGCTGCGCTGGAAGCCCAATCCACGGGGTCGCAAGCCGGCGGCCTATCGGGTCTATGCCAGTGACGAGAAGGGCTTTTCGGTCAGCGATCAACCGTTCGAGGTCTCCGCCGGCGTCTACGATTTCCGCAGTCAGGAGTCGACCAAGGCGCCGACCCGATTTCCAGCGAACTTCGCGGCCGAAACAAAGGCCGCCCAACTGACTGTCCTCGGTCCTCAGAATTCCAATCCTCAGAATTCCAATCCTCAATCGTCCTCTTCCGCCGCCAAGGCGTTCTATCGCATCGTCGCAATCGACGAAAACGGGAACCGCAGCGGGCCTTCCGACTATGCCGCCGTGCCGCGGCCTATCATCTACAGCAAGCCCGTGGAAGAAGCCAAGGCTGGCGGCGAGTATCGCTACGACGTGGAGGTCGTCCGATCTCTGGGCGGTCTGAAGACGCGGGTCGTCGCAGGGCGGGAGGTGATGAATTACTGGGACGTCGAGCGGCCAAAATTCCACATCGAGCAGGGACCGAAATGGCTGACGATCGACGAGGCGACCGGCCGGCTCTCGGGCAAGCCGGACCGCGCCGGACGGACCGAGGTCGTCGTCGCCGTCGAGCTGCAGCGCGTCAAGCGAAGCCTTGATCCGGGGCAGCTTCAATGGGGCGTCGAGAAGGTTCTCGATACAGGGATCGAAACCCTCGGGACCGCGAAGCAAACATTCGCGATCGAGACGAAGCCATAAGTCCGTGGGGCGGTCCCTTCCCACGCGGTTGGGCCCGAATTTGTTCGACGCTGCCTTTTGTGGGCGTCTGGGCGCCTTATTCGACGCGGTCCGTGCGGGTTGTATCGCTCGAAACAGCAATGCACGACGGGCAAACGGCGCCGCGAAATAGTTATGTTCCGTTCGTGCGGCGGTCGATAGGAAACAACGTACCATACCTACAATCGCGATATCCTCCCAGGGATTCGCGGTTGCTCAAGGCTGTACGGCTGTCCCGCGGCCGTCGGTTTGGGCGACGGAGCGCACGGACCCGGTGCGTCCGCCGTCGCCTAATTGCCATCCCGGCCGCGGAACGCCTGTCGCCTCGCTTGCCAACAGGAACTGCGACCATGCCGCTGGATTCTTTTTTCGCGCGACTGCATCCCCGCACGAGTTCGAAACGGTCCGTTCGGCGCCACCCAGGCCGCCTGCGGCGGCTCGGCGGCAGTTCGTTGGGCGCCGGTTTTCAGGAATTGGAGAACCGGCGGCTGCTCACCGCGACGCTGGCCATGGACATCAATCCGGGGCCGCCCAGTTCGAACCCGGCCCAAGTGGCGTCTTTGAGCGGCAACTTGCTGTTCGCCGCCAACGACGGCGTGCATGGAACGCAGCTTTGGCGCAGCGACGGCACGGCTACGGTTTTGCTCGACGAGATCAATACCACCACCAGCTTCAACGGCGTGAGCGTCGTCCAAAACGACTCGAATCCCACCGATCTGACGACCTCAGGCGGCTTGGTCTATTTCGCCGCCAACGACGGCGTTCACGGCGTGCAACTCTGGAGGACCGACGGCACCACCGTCAATACGACGATGGTTACGAACATCAACTCCGGCGGCGGCGGATTCACTCCCTCCGACCTGATCGACGTCAATGGCGTCTTGTACTTCACCGCCAACGACGGTACGGACGGCTTGCAGGTTTGGAAAAGCGACGGCACTTCGGGCGGAACGGTGATGATCAGCAACCTGCAGCCGACGATCGGCGGGGCGGCCAATCCGGCGAACCTGACGAACGTCAATGGCACGGTCTTCTTCACCGCCAACGCCGGCACGACAGGCCAGGAGATCTATAGCACCACCGGCACGCTGGCCAGCACGCACCTGGTCATGAACATCTATCAGGGCGCGGGCACGGCGAACCCGACCGACCTGACGGACGTCTACGGCACGCTGTACTTCGTCGCCAACGACGGAGTTCACGGCCGGGAACTGTGGAAAAGCGGCGGCACGGCCGCCAACACCGTGATGGTCTCGGACATCAACGCGGGCGCCAGCGGCGCCACTCCCGCCGGGCTCACCGCCATCGGCACGACGCTGTTCTTCGCCGCCGACGACGGCACGCACGGCGTGCAACTCTGGAAGAGCGACGGCACGGCCGCAGGCACGGTGATGGTCAAAGACATCAACGCGACGGCGAGCGGGGCAAGTTCCTTTCCCGCCGATTTGACGGACGTCGGCGGCATCTTGTTCTTCCGGGCCGACGACGGAGTGCATGGCCTGGAACTCTGGCGCAGCGACGGCACGGCCGCCGGCACGTCGCTGGTGCTGGATATCAATCCGGGCCTTGCCAGTTCGACTCCGGCCAACTTGATCGACGGCAACGGCACGCTGTTTTTCACCGCCAACGACGGCACGCACGGCGTGGAGCTTTGGCAAAGCGACGGCACGGCCGCCGGCACGGTGCTGGTCACCGATATCAATCCGGGTGCGCCGAGCTCCAATCCCTCGAACTTGGCGATTGCCGGCAACACGTTGTTCATGGCGGCCAACGACGGCACGCACGGGAACGAACTGTGGGTGGCGCCGCTGCCGGACGCCCGACCAGTCGCGCACGACGACCGTTACACGTTCGAGGCCGGCGCAACCTTGACGGTTCCGGCGCCCGGCGTGCTCGCCAACGATGCCGATCCGGACGGCGATCCGATCACGGCCGTGTTGGTCAGCGGCCCCGCCCACGGCTCGCTCACGCTGAACGCCGACGGCTCGTTCACTTACACGCCGGATGCCGCCTTCCGCGGCCGCGACAGCTTCACCTATCAAGCCACGGACGGTTCGAACCTGAGCATCAAGATCGCCACCGTCACGCTGGTCAGCCAGGATTTTCAATGGGTCTCGAACCTGTACGCCGACGTCCTAGGCCGGCCGGCGGGCTCCGTCGCCGACGCGGAAGTCATGTACTGGGTCAGCCTGATCGGCGTCGGAACGAGCCGCGAGAACGTCGCCTCGGCCTTCGTCAATTCGACCGAGGCGCGGACCAACTTAATCAACGGCTTTTATCAGCAATACCTCGGCCGCGCCGTCGATCCGATGGGGCTCAACGTGTTCCTGAACGCGATGGCCTCGGGCATGACTTCGACGCAGATTCAGGCCACGCTGCTGTCGTCGAGCGAGTTTTACTTGCGCAGCGGCTCCGACGCGGGTTTCGTGTTCAATTTGTATAGCGATTTGCTGGGCCGCACTCCGAGCGCCGATGAAGCGGCGTTCTGGAAAGGGGAGTTGTTCGCGGGCGTGCCACGCGCAACGATCGTCAACCAGTTCCTCTCCTCGACGGAATTCTTGATCCACGAGATCCAAGCCGAGTACCTGACCTATCTGCGCCGGCCCGCCGACATCGCCGGCGCCAATTTCTGGTTGGCGCAGCTCGAAGCCGGCCAGACGCCGCAAGACTTGGAAATCGCCCTCGTCTCAAGCTCGGAATACTTCTCGCTCTAAAAGCGCCATTGGCGGGACACGCACATCGGCCGCCTGGGGCTTGGTATTTCCGCGGACGCCGGTATTCTTGAAGGTCTTGCCGCCATAGGCAAGAACCTTGCGCCCGCGGCCCAAGCCGGAAGCCCGACGCCTTGAATTCCAGGAGTCCCCGTGACCCAATCGATTCTGTCGCACACCTTCGAAAACGGCCTGGTGCTGCTGGCCGAGCCGATGCAGTCGGTCGAGAGCGCGGCCTTCACGTTCCGCGTCCCCGCCGGCACGGCCTATGAACCGCCGAACCGCGGCGGGCTGTCGGGGCTGACGTGCGAGTTGGTCTTGCGCGGGGCGGGGCCGCGCGATAACCGCCAGTTCGTCAACGATCTCGACAACCTGGGCATCGAACGTGGCGAAGGCGTGGGCGACGCGCATTTGAATTTTCGCGGCGCCACGCTCTCCAAGAATCTGCCGCCCGCCTTGGAGATCTACGCCGACGTGCTCCGCCGTCCGCACCTGCCGGCCGA
>DATNEC010000671.1:0-12685 GCA_035606815.1 Pirellulales bacterium | reverse complement strand
CAGCGGACCACGATCCAGCGGTGGACCGGGCGGAACACGACGACCAACAGCACCGCCAAAAAAAGCGGCAACAGGAAGCTGGCCATCACTCGCAGGAACAACGCGGCGATCGCCAACAGAATGACGATAAGCGTAACGAACGAAACCATGCGCGGCATAAGAAAGGCTCCGGCGGCGGGACGTGACCGTTGGCCTCGCATTGTAGACCAGCCGCCGGCCGGCCGCAGCGCGCTATTCCCACTCGATCGTGGCCGGCGGCTTCGAGCTGATGTCGTAGACGACCCGGTTGACGCCCTTCACCTCGTTGATGATCCGGGTCGAGATGCGGGCCAGCAGATCGTAGGGCAGACGGCTCCAATCGGCCGTCATGAAGTCTTCCGAGTCGATCGAGCGGACCGCGATCGCGTCTTCGTAAGTGCGAGCGTCGCCCATCACTCCGACGCTTTGCACCGGCAGCAGCACGGCGAACGATTGCGAGGTCTGGCGATACAAGCCCGCCGCCTTGATTTCGGCCACGACGATCGCGTCGGCCTCGCGCAGCCGGACGAGCCGCTCTTTCGTGACCTCGCCCAAACAGCGCACGGCCAGCCCTGGCCCGGGGAATGGATGACGCCAAACGATGTCTTCGGGCAGGCCGAGTTGCAAGCCGAGCCGGCGGACTTCGTCTTTGAACAAATCTCGCAGCGGTTCGATCAACTTGAAGCTCAGGTCTTCGGGCAGCCCGCCGACGTTGTGATGCAGCTTGATCGTGGCCGCCGGGCCGTCGACCGCGGCGCCGCTTTCGATCACGTCGGGGTACAGCGTGCCCTGGGCCAGGAATTCGGCGCCTTCGATCTTGGCCGCTTCGTCGGCGAAACAGTCGATGAACGCGCGGCCGATGCGGCGCCGTTTTTCTTGCGGATCGACGACGCCGGCCAACGCGGCGAGAAAGCGGTCTTCGGCCTTTACCACGCGCAAATCGGTCTGGAAATGGCCGGAGAACTCGCGAATCACCGCCGCCTCTTCGGCCTGCCGCAACAGGCCGTTGTCGACGAGGATGCACGAGAGCTGCTTGCCGATGGCCTGGTAGAGCAGCGCCGCCACGACCGACGAATCGACGCCGCCCGATAGCCCGCAGATCACCCGTCGATCGCCCACCTGCTGGCGAATTCGCGCCACCGCCTCGGCCGCAAAATCTCCCAGTTGCCACAAGCCGCGGCAGCCGCAGACGACCTTGACAAAATTGGCCAGCAGCCGGCCTCCCAAGGGCGTGTGCGTCACCTCGGGATGAAACTGCAACCCGTAGACCGGAAGCGAAGCGTGTTTTACGGCGGCGATCGGGCAGGTCGAGGTCGCGGCCAGCGGCAGGAAGTCGGCCGACACGTGCGAAACCTGGTCGCCGTGGCTCATCCAAACCTGCCCGTCTGGCGGCACGCCCTCGAACAGGCCGCCCGGCTCGGTTACATGAATCGTGGCCCGGCCGTACTCGCGCGCCGGAGCGTTCTCAACCTTGCCGCCAAGCACCTCGCAGGCGAGTTGCATGCCGTAGCAGATGCCCAGCACCGGAATGCCCTGGCGAAAGATCTCCGGATCGCACTTGGGGGCGCCCGACTCATAAACGCTCGCCGGGCCGCCCGAGAGAATCAATCCCTTGGGCGCCAGTTCGCGGATACGTTCGGCCGAAATATCGTGCCGGACGATCTCGCAATAGACGTTCTGCTCGCGCACCCGCCGGGCGATCAACTGCGCATATTGGGCGCCGAAATCGAGAACGAGCACCTTTTCGTCGGCGATGCGGCCAGGCTCGTTGCCGTGAGTTTGCGCGCTGGTCATGGCCATGCTCAAGCAAAAACAAAAAAGCCCGTCGGCGAGGACGAGCGAAACGGCGAATTATAGGATTTCGACGTTGGTCCCGCTAGGCGCCCGCTTGGAGCGTTGCCGGCCCGCCGGCCCGCCAGTATAGTGAAACCTGTGCAGATCCTGCTGACAAACGATGATGGCATCTACGCGCCGGGGCTGGCGGCGTTGGAACACGAGCTGCGCCAGTTGGGCGACGTGTGCGTCGTGGCGCCGGCCACCGAGCAAAGCGGCGTGGGCCATTCGATCACGTTTCTCAGCCCGCTGGTCGTCAAGGAATTGTTCGACGGCGACCGGCGCCGCGGCTGGGCGGTCGAAGGCAGCCCGGCCGATTGCGTGAAGATCGGCGTATTCGAATTTTGCCCGCGGCGGCCCGATCTGGTGGTCAGCGGCATCAACGGCGGCCTGAACGCCGGCATCAACGTGCTCTATTCGGGCACGGTGGCGGCGGCGATCGAGGGGGCGTTTTTCGAAATCACGAGCGTCGCCGTGTCGCTGGAATACAGCGAGCAGGCCCAATTCGACAAGGCGGCCCGGTTGGCACGCGGCGTGATCGAGCAGGTTTTAAGGCGCAAAGGGCCTTCGCCGCAACTTTACAATTTGAACATCCCGACGCGGGCCTTGCACGAGCCAAGTTCGCTGCGCGTCGTGCCGATGGGCGTCGCGCGGTACGGCGAAAAGTACGAAAAGCGCACCGACCCGCGCGGAAGGAATTATTTCTGGGCCACTAGCGAGCCGCCGCCGCCCGCCGGCGAACACGAAACAGATCTCACCGCGCTGGCCAAGGGCCATGTCACGCTGACGCCGCTCGATTTCGACCTGACGAAGCGGCCGGTGCTGGCGGAGATGGAACGCTGGGAATTACGATTGCCCGACGCGGAGAATTGAACCGCGGCGCGGGTTGGGTCGGTGTGAACCGAACGAGTTGAGCCACGGATGGAACACGGATGAAACACGGATTTGCCGGCAAAAAAACTTCATGAAACTATAAAGCGAACATCGCTTGCCGACTTCGAGCGCGATAAGCTGGAACCATCCGTGTTTCATCCGTGGCTGAAGCGTCGGCCATGCGTTTCAGATTCGATCGAGGCAATACGCAAGGAGAACTTAGCCATGCAGCGATGTTTTTCAGTTCTGATCGTGTTGGGGCTGGCCGCGTCGTGGGGCTGCGGCGATCTGGGGGGCAGCCGCCGCAATGCCAGCGGCGCCGCGGGCGGGGCCGGACTGGTCGACCCCAGTCAACAAGTCTCTCAACCGGCCGCGGCCGCTGGGACGCCCGCAACAGGGCAAGTTCCAGCGGCCCCTGCCGCCTCGGCTTTATCGGTTGCGGCAGGGCAACTTGGGCAAGGGGCTAATCCGCCTCAAGCGAATCAACCGTCCCCGGCGGCTGCGGCAACTCCGCCCGCCGTCGTGCAGGAAAAAGCCCAAGCCGGCGTGACGGGCAAAGGCGACTACGGCGGCCCCGGCATCGTGACGACGCCGATTGGCACGTACTTTCAGGCCCGCGAAAGGATCGTCTTCGAGATCGCGATTCCGGGCGCCATGCGGCTGTATGATGCGGAAAAGGGCTACAAGCCCAAGACGCAGGAAGACTTCATGCGCGACATCATCCAGGCGAACATGATCAAACTTCCCGAGCTGCCGCCGGGGCACAAATACGTCTACGACCCTAAGAAGGGCGAGTTGATGGTCGAGCATCCGCAGTAAGCTCGGGCGATCGCGCTTTCCTCGTAGGACGGACCTCCTGGGCCGTCGTCCTCGTTGTTCGTGCCGCATTCCCCCCCAGCCCAGCATTGCACCGGCCGACGACGGACCGAAAGTCCGTCCTACGAACCAGGAAATCCAGCCGGTTTTTTCTGGACAAACGCGCGGCGGGCAATCACTCTGGAAAACAGTGGTTGAAGACCGGCGGCGCGGAAAAATCGCGTCGGCCGTGGAAACGAGCGAACTCGCGGCTTGAGGCGTGTGACGGCCATGAAACGTTGGATTTGCGCGGCGATGTTGTTGGCGATCGGTCTGTCCGTGGCGGAAACGGCGCGGGCCGAAAGCTGGATGTTCGAGCGCTCCTATTACAGCCACAAGCCGGAAACTCCGGTGCAAGTCGGTCGCCGGGCCCGTGGCGGGCCTTACTACAGCCGGCCTCAGGGCGCCTACTTCAACGGCGGTTTCCGCCGCCTGCGCAGCACGATCAACGTCGGCGGCTACGTCTACGACAACTTGAACTTGTTCGAGTCGTGGGCCCAGACGGGCGGCCAGTATTAGTCACCGCCGTGCGCGTCATTAGTCATCGCCGTGCGCGCGTCCGGGGCCAATAGGCGGCCCTAAATCTTCGTAGCCGGTCATCAGCCAACGATCGCCGCGGCGCACGAAATCGACGGTGATCCGCCGGATCACGGTCCCTTCGCCAGCATCGACTCCCGTGCGGAAGCTGCCTTTCACGTTGCCGATGAATTCCGCCCGAGCGGTCGGGGGGCTGGTCAGACGATGGAAGCGAACGCTCAAGTCCCTGATGTGGGCTGCGCTGACATGGGCATGGCTGAGCGTCGCCTGGACCTGCTGACGCATGCCGGCCGCCTCTGGGTCGATTTTCGCCAGCACGCCCTCGACGTCGTTGGCCGCCAGCGAGGCGGCCGTAGCGTCGAGAATCGTCTCGACCTGCTCGTAGTCGGTGATCACGAGCCGCTCGATCGACAGTCCGAGCATCATGAGCGCCATGACGCCGAGCATCGCCCACGCCAGCTTCGTCTGGCGAGAATTGACCAGCGCCACGGCCAACAGCGCCTCGATCAGCACGCCGGCCACGATCAGCGTCGTCGGATCTTCGAACAGCCAACTCATGCCGATTCGCCTTGGTGCGAGTATTCCCGCCACTGCCGGCGGCGAAGGACCGCCAATGCTATCCACGCGGCCGATATCACGCCAGATAACAGGAACACCAACGGCCGCAACGTGACGATCGGCTCGGCGGGCCCGTATTCTTCGGCCTCGAACTCGGGCGAACCGCTCGGGGGCCTTGCCGCGCCCGCCTTCGCGCCCTGGGCGGCAAGTTGACGCGAGCGATACATGCGTTCCAGTCGCGCTTCGCGCTCGGCGAATTTCGGCTGAATGACGGCCAGCATCACCAGGGCCGCGCTGCCGAACAGCAACAGCCAAAACAGCGGCGAATCGCTGAGCGGCTTGGGAAGTTTTGGCGGAGCTTTCATGAGTCGGGCCGTCCCTTGCGGCTTGGATCGTTATCGACGCGCGCTCGACGAAGAGCACCGGCCGATTCCGCCCGCCCACCTTCATCTTGGCCCGGCGGCCGAACGAGTGTCAACTCGGCGGCGGCTCGGAAACCCCGGGCGGAACGCCGCGGAGGCCATTCCCTACAGCGCCAAGTGCAAACGCTCCGGCTTGAGCCTTCTGCGGCGATGGCCTAGAATCGGCCGTTTTCCAAGAGCGTAAGAGCTATCAGAGTCACCAGGAGGTTCCTCAATGGAACGCACGCTGATCTTGTGCAAGCCCGATTGCGTCCAGCGCCGGTTGGTCGGCCGGATTCTCAGCCGATTCGAAGACAAGGGGCTGAACGTGGTTGCCATGAAGATGATGCGCATCACGCCCGAACTCTCGAAAACGCACTATGCCGAGCATGTCTCGAAGCCCTTCTATCCGGCGCTTGAAAGCTTCATCACCGCAGGGCCGGTGGTGGCGGCGATCATCGAAGGTTTGGAGGCGATTCGCGTCGTGCGGGAAATGCTTGGCGCCACCAGCGGTCTCAAGGCCGCCGCCGGCACGATCCGCGGCGACTACAGCTCGAGCCGCCAGATGAATCTGGTCCACGCTTCCGACGGCCCCGAAGCCGCCTCGCGGGAAATCGGTCTGTACTTCAAGCCATCGGAAATCTGCGCCTACGAGCCGACGCTGACGCCCTGGTTCAAAGCGCCCGACGAGAGTTAGGGCGGATTGTTCGTTCGTCGCTGCTCGACGCCGATCACGAAAACACGAAAGACGGAAAGCACGAAAGAGACCGATTCCCGGCCAGTCGCTACTCGCTGTTTTTTGTTTCGTGATTTCGTCCTTCTGCGCCGCGATTGTTCAAGATGAATCGCCGGCGTCCAGCTTCCCCCGCCAGGAGCTGCCGGTTCCTTGATCTCTTCGGACGGCGCGTCAACCATCTCGTCCGATCTGGCGGCATGAGGTTTGCTCTATCTCCGCCGAGTTAGTCCGGCATTTTAAGGAGGAGCGACCCATGGCGACGGAACCATCGGCGAAAGTCCGTTATGCGGTGGCGGGACTCGGTTATTTCGCCCAGGCCGCGGTGTTGCCGGCCTTTGCCAAGGCCAACGACAATTCCGAGTTGGCAGCCCTCATCTCCGACGACCCGGCGAAGCTCAAGAAGCTCAAATCGAAATACGGCGTCGATTACTCGTGCTCCTACGATGAGTTCGACGATTTTCTGACCGCGCGGGTCGCCGACGCGCTTTACATCGCCTTGCCGAATAGCATGCACTGCGACTTCGCCGTCCGCGCGGCCCGGGCTGGCATGCACGTCCTCTGCGAGAAGCCGTTGGCCGTCACCGAAGACGAGTGCCAGCGGATGATCGCCGCCGCCGAGCAGCGTCGCGTCAAGCTGATGACCGCCTATCGGTTGCACTTCGAAGAGGCGAACCTGGCGGCCGTTCGCATGGCGACCTCGGGCGAGCTTGGAGAAACGCGGTTTTTCATTTCCGGTTTCAGTCAGCCCGTCCAAGGAGGCAACATCCGGCTGAAACCCGAGTTAGGCGGCGGCACTCTCTACGACCTGGGAGTTTATTGCATCAATGCGGCCAGGTACTTGTTCCGCGAGGAACCGACCGAGGTCTTCGCCTTCTCGGCCAACAACGGCGACGAACGCTTTACCGGGATCGACGAAATGACCTCCGCGACGCTGCGATTTCCCGGCGAGCGCCTGGCGACGTTCACGTGCAGCTTCGGGGCGGTTGACGCTTCGTGGTATCAACTGTTCGGCGCCAAGGGGGCGGTGCGGCTCGACCCGGCCTACGATTTCAACGCCAGAGCGAAGATGTTCGTCACCGACGAGCGCGGCAGGACGAAGTCGCATTCGTATTCGAAACACGACCATGTCGCGGCCGAGTTGCTCTACTTCTCCGAGTGCGTTTTGCAAGACCGGCCCGTGGAACCCGACGGCCGCGAGGGACTGGCCGACGTTCGCGTCGTGCGCGCCCTATACCGGTCCGCCGAAACCGGCGAAATTGTCAAACTCGAACCGTTCCGCATCGACCGGCGGCCGAGCCAATCGCAGGAAATCGATCGCAGGGCGCCTTGGATGAAGCCGTCTTTGATTCATGCAACGGGGCCTTCGAGCCATTAGCGCCTTCAGGCCGTTCGATTCGATCGACTTCAGGAACATCGTCAAGGAAAACCAGGTTCGCCATGATCGACCAACCACGACTGCAAAGCTTTCGCTCGCGGCTGTTGGAGATGCGAGACCGTCTCTTTGCTTCCCTGGATCGCGTGCAGACCGCGTTGACGGACGACGCCGCGTCGAAGCGCGAAATCTCGACGGTCCGCACGCACCTGGCCGACGCCGACAGCGAGGGCGAAGACGCCGAATTGGCCGTCGCGCACAACGAACAGGAAATCCTTGAAGCCATCGACCACGCCCTGTTGCGCATCGAACACGGCGGGTTTGGAACGTGCGAGAAGTGCGGAAAAGAGATCCCCGAGGCGCGGCTGCAAGCGTTGCCCTACGCCTCGCATTGCATTGTTTGCGCGGAATGATCCGCGGCGCCGCCAAGCGGAGAGTTGCCGCTGCAATTGCTGGGAGATGCCAAGATGAAGGACGTACTGCAAGCCTGGAAGGAGTTGGCGGCCCAGTTGCGTGTCGATAGCATCCGCTGTTCGACGGCCGCCGGCTCGGGGCATCCCACCTCGTCGCTGTCGGCCGCCGATTTGATGGCGGTGCTCGTCAGCAAGTATCTGAAGTACGACTGGAACGCCCCGGAAAATCCCAACAACGATCGGCTGATTTTCAGCAAGGGCCATGCTTCGCCGCTGCTGTACTCGATTTACAAAGCCGTGGGGGCCATCGACGATGACGAGTTGATGACCTACCGGCGGTTCGGCAGCCGCTTGCAGGGCCATCCGAACCCCCGCGTGCTGCCCTGGGTCGAAGCGGCCACCGGCTCGCTGGGCCAGGGCATCGGCATCGGCGTCGGCATGGCGATCAACGGCAAGTATCTCGACGAGTTGCCCTACCGCACGTGGGTCTTGCTGGGCGACAGCGAAATGGCCGAAGGCTCCGTCTGGGAAGCGTTCGATAAAGCTTCCTATTATCAATTGAACCATCTGATCGCCATCATCGACATGAACCGTCTTGGGCAGCGCGGCGAAACCGAACTGGGCTGGGACGCCGCCGGCTACGCCAACCGCTGCCGGGCGTTCGGCTGGAACGCCATCGAGCTCAACGGACACGATTTGCCGGCCATCGATCTGGCCTTCGCCGAAGCGCTCGCGCAGCAGAACGCGCCGAGTTGCCTGATCGCGAAGACCATCAAGGGGCGCGGCGTCGAGCCGATCGAGAATGCCGACGGTTGGCACGGAAAGGCCCTTCCGCCCGACATGGCCGAAAAGGCGATCGCCGCTCTAGGCGGCGAGCGACGCATCACGGTTTCCGTCTCGCCGCCGGAGAACCAACAACCGGCCAGAACCCGGGCGGAACAGCCGCTGAAGCTGCCCGTCTACAAAGTGGGCGAGCAGCATGCCACGCGCAAGGCGTACGGCGATGCTTTGGCCGCGCTGGGCGCGAGCCGCGGCGAGTTGGTCGTGCTGGATGGCGAAGTCTCGAACTCGACGCACTCCGACGAGTTCCAAAAGGCGTTTCCCGATCGGTTCTTCGAGATGTTCATCGCCGAGCAGCAAATGCTGGCGGCGGGCGTCGGCCTGGCGCGGACGGGCAAAATGGTCTTCACTTCCACCTTTGCCGCCTTTTGGACCCGCGCCTTCGACCAGATTCGCATGGCGGCGATCAGCAATGTCGATCTGAAACTCTGCGGCTCGCACGCGGGCGTCAGTATCGGCGAAGACGGCCCATCGCAAATGGGCCTCGAAGATCTGGCCATGATGCGCACCGTATTCGGCAGCACGGTGCTTTATCCCTGCGACGCGAATCAGACGGCCCGGTTAGTGGAACGGATGGCCGAAACATCGGGCATCTGTTATTTGCGCACCACGCGCGGCAAGACCGACGTGATTTACGACGAACGCGAGGCCTTCGAGGTCGGCGGCAGCAAGACGCTCCGGCAGTCGGACGACGACCGCGTGGCCATCGTCGCCGCCGGAATCACGTTGCATGAAGCCCAGAAGGCTTGCGATTCGCTTGAGGCGGAGGGCATCCGCGCCCGCCTGATCGACGCCTACTCGGTCAAGCCGATCGATCGCGATGCCTTGTTCAAGGCCGATCGCGACACGGGCGGCCGGTTGGTCGTCGTCGAAGATCATTGGGCCGAGGGCGGCCTAGGCGCCGCCGTGACGGAGGCCTTCGCCTTGGGAACCTTCGGAGCAGGCCCTGCGGCGCAGCCCACGATCGTTCAGTTGGCAGTGCAGGAGATGCCCGGCTCCGGCGCCCCCGCCGAGTTGCTGTCCGCGGCGGGAATCGACGCTGAACACATCGCCCAAGCGGTGCGCGAATTGGCCGCGGGGAAGCTCAAGACGGCGCCCGCGTCGCATGGAATTCGACTCGACCAAACGTCGGGATCTCCCAAATGAGCCCGGCCGCCGACGGTTGCGTTCCGAGTGCGGAAATTGCCGCGAAACCGCCGTCGCACGCGATCGCCGCGGCGGGGCTGGGCCGCGAGGCGCCCGCTTACGCCAAGTGGCAGGAAGCTTTTCACCGGGCGTTTGCCGTCGAACTGAAGAAGATGCTGTCCGACGTCTTCTCGCTCGAGGTGGGGCGGGTTTTGGACTTGGCCTGCGGGGACGGTTCCTATGCGGCGTGGCTTTCGGAATTGTTTGGACCAAGCGCCTCGGTGATCGCAGTCGATAGGAATCTCGCCTGGCTGCGGTCGGCTCAAAAGACAGTCGGTCGCTGCCGCGACGATCGACGGATCGTCCCCCTAGCATCCGACGCCCTGCGGCTGCCGTTCGAGAGCGATTCGTTCGACGCCGTGTGGTGCGCCCAGAGCTTGTACTCTTTGCGCGATGCGGGGGCCGCCTTGGCCGAAATGCATCGCGTCGCGCGGCCGGGCGGAACTGTGGCTGTGCTTGAAAATGACACGCTGCATGAAGTCCTTTTGCCTTGGCCCCCTGCGTTGGAATTGGCCGTGCGCCAAGCCGAACTGGCCGCCCTTCACGAGGAACGGACCGAGCGGTATTACGTGGGCCGGTCGCTCGCTCGACATGTCCAGGCGACGGGCTTCAAGGCGTGGTCGTTGAGAACCTATGCCATCAGCCGCGTCGGCGCCGCCGAGGCCGACGTGCAGACGTTTCTCGAAGGCTATCTGGCCGATTTGCGACAGCGCATCGCATCGCGCCTGGCGAAGCGCCGCTTGGCCGCGTTCGATCGATATCTGGCCCGCGGCGGGGAAAATTACTTGCTTGACCGGACCGATTTTACGTTGACCTGCCTGGTCTATGTCGCCTGGGGAGTCAAATAGCCGCGAGCAGCAGGAGCCGACCGTCGTGTGCCCGAAACGCGCCGCCGCGAATACGTCCGCCGCCGACTTTCTGCCCCAGCGGCGCACGATCTCCTCGCTTCGAAAAGCGGCGCAAGATTGCCGAGGGTGCGCACTTTATCAAAATGCCACGCAAACCGTGTTCGGCGAGGGCGCCGTGCGCGCGGGGTTGTTGTTGATCGGCGAGCAGCCGGGCGACCAGGAAGACCTGCAAGGGCGGCCGTTCGTCGGCCCCGCCGGCAAACTCCTGACGGAGGCCTTGGAAGCGGCGGCCATCGAACGCGACGAGGTTTATGTCACCAACGCGGTGAAGCACTTCAAATGGACGCCGCGCGGCAAGCGGCGGCTGCACGCCAAGCCAAGTTCGCGCGAGGTCGCGGCGTGCCGGCCGTGGCTGGAGGCGGAGATCGAGGCGATCGAGCCGCAGGTCATCGTCTGCCTGGGCGCCACCGCGGCCCAGTCCTTGTTGGGACCATCCTTTCGCATCACTCGCCAGCGCGGAGAAATCCTCGCCAGCGATTGGGCGCCCGCGCTCGTCGCCACCTATCACCCCTCGGCGATCCTCCGAGCGCCCGATCCTGCCGAGCGAGACGCATTGCGATCGCTCTTCGCGGACGACCTGAAGCTCGCCGGCAAAGCGCTTCAGAACGCCGCGCGTCGCAGGCCGGCCAAATGAACAGTGGGGAGGGCCATCATGTGTTGGCGCGGCCGATTAAAGCCCACAAAAATGCGGTGCGATTTAGCGCTGCGGTTCGTCATTCCCGAAAGCTCCTTGGACCCATTCATTTCTTTCGCCCCTGCCGGGGCTACCTGGTGACTTTCATCCGTCGAACCTCCAGGGGCTTTCGCCCTGGCTACATTCTATCGCCGCTACGCGGCTAAATCTCCGCTCTCATCGGCGATGCAAGTCCCGCAGGGACGACAGAGTGTTGCCAGGGGCGAAAGCCCCTGGAGGCAAGTTCTCCAATCGACCGGCCAGCCCCGTTAGGGGCGAAAGAAGGGGACGATGGCGCGGTTCGAGACCACTATCATAAGACGCCAACCACAACCAGTTAGGCTTTTAATGCAGTCGCGGGGCGCCGCCGAGCGGGGCCTTCGGCAAGAGGAATGCCAACGGAATCATCAACAGCGCGGCCCAGGCGAGCAAATGAAAAATGTCGATATAGGCCAGCATCTTCGCTTGTTGTTGCAACGATTGGCTCATTGCCGCCAGCGCGGGCTCGTTGCCGCCCAGCGTCGCCCCGAGTTGGTCGACGAGCGGTTGGTAGCCCGCATCGTGGGGCGTCAGGTGTTCGACCAATCGCGCCTGATGAAACTGGCCGCGGCGCGCCAGCCAAGTTTGGACCAAGGAAATGCCAAAACTTCCGCCCAGATTGCGCGACAGGTTGATGAGCGCCGAAGCGTTGTTGTTCTTGCCCGCGGGCAGGCCGACATAGGCGACTGTCGAAATCGGAACGAACAAAAACGCGATGCCGGCGGCCTGAAACACGCGGGCCCACGCGATGTTGCGGAAGGCGACTTGCACGTTCCAGCCGCTCATCTCGAACAGCGCCAACGAGACGGCGACTAACCCGCAAACGACCAGCACGCGAGGCTGCACGACTTTGAGCAGCAACCCGACGACGGGCATCGCGGCCATCACGGCCAGGCCGCCAGGCGTGATGACCAATCCGGCGCTGGTGGCGGTGTAGGCGAGGATCTCTTGCACCATCTGCGGCAACAATTGCGTCGTGCCGAACAGGATGAATCCCAACGCCAGCATCACCAGGTTGGCGGCCAGAAACCCGCGATTGGCGAGCAGCGGCAGATCGACGATCGGGTCGTCGCGCGTCAGCTCCCATAGCACGAGCAGCAGCAGGGCCGCGACCGACACGATCGTGAACCCGACGATGAAGTTCGATCCGAACCAGTCCTCGCGCTCCCCCTTGTCGAGCACGACCTGCAGGCAGCCGAGCCCGATGGCGGCCAGGCCGAAGCCCGCGTAGTCCACTCGAAAGCCCTCGCGACGCATTCGCTCCCGGTTTTGCTTTTCGGCCGGCGGCTCGACCAAAAACGCATAGCTCAGCAATAACGAAAGGATCCCGACCGGCACGTTGATGAAGAAAATCCAGTGCCAGCTATAGTTATCCGTGATCCATCCGCCAAGCGTCGGCCCGACGGCGGGCGCGACGACGACCGCCACGCCATACAGCGCGAAC
>DATNEC010000621.1:0-9373 GCA_035606815.1 Pirellulales bacterium | reverse complement strand
GACGTCGAGCGTTTCGAGCCGATCGAGGTCCGGGCGATCGCCGAATATCTGCTGGAGTACAGCCAGCCATTCGACTATGCCGAACCGCCGGACAATGTGACGGAAGAGGCGTCGGCCGAGCGCGGCAAGCATCTGTTCCAGGTCCGCGGCTGCCTCGCCTGCCATCAGCACAAGGAATTCCCCGAGGCGAAGCAATCTCAAGGCCCCGACCTGTCGCGGATCGGCGCCAAGCTCGACGACGAAAACGGCCAGCGCTGGCTGTATAGCTGGGTCCGCGAGCCGAATCGTTACCACGCTCGGACGGTGATGCCGAACCTCTATCTCACGCCGCTGGCGGACGAGAAAGACGCGAAGACCGTGACCGACCCGGCCGCCGATATCGCAGCCTACTTGCTCACGTCGCAAGAAGATTGGAAGCCGGAGGAATTGCCCGAGTTGGACGACGAGGGCCTCGACAAGCTGACGGAGACGTACCTGCTCGGTTCGTTCAGCAAGGGCCGCACCGAGGTCTATCTCAGCGAAGGCATCCCGCCGGAAGCCGAGCCGGAGTTGAAAGTCGACGAAAAGCTGCTGCTGCAAGGCGACGACGATTCGCCGGAAGCGCTCCTGCGCAAGAAGTTGCTGTACGTCGGCCGCCGCTCGATCTCGCGGCTGGGCTGCACCGGCTGCCACGACGTGCCGGGCTTTGAAGACGCCAAGCCGATCGGCACCGGCTTGGCCGACTGGGGCCGCAAAGACACTTCGAAGCTGGCCTTCGAGCAGATTCTGGAATACCTGCGCGAGAAGCCGCCCGGCGGCTCGCATGGCCATCTGGCGCACGCCGAACATCCCCACGGCGACGCGGCGGAGCACGGCGAGGAACACGCCTCGGCCGAGCATGTTTCGGCCGAGCATCACGGCTTGAATCCCGACGAGATGGACGCCGACACCGGCTTCTTCGTCGAGGCGCTGCTGCACCACGAGCGCGAAGGGTTCTTGTGGCAAAAGCTCCGCGAGCCGCGCAGCTACGACTTCAAGATGACGGAGAACAAGGCCTACACCGACCGGCTCCGCATGCCGAAGTTCAACTTCACGCAACAAGAGATCGAAGCGGTGATGACGTTCGTGCTGGGCCTGGTCTCCGAGCCGCCGGCGGCGAAGTACGTCTACCATCCCACGCCGCGCCGCAAGGCGATCGTCGAGGGCGAGCAGTTGCTGACCAAATACAACTGCGTCGGCTGCCACACGACGAAGATGGAAACATGGGAGTTCGAATACAAGCCCGACGAGTTCGACGCCCCGCCGCCCATCAAGGACTACGCCTTCCTCAAGCCGCACTTCACGCCCGAGCAATTGGCGGCCTCGAAGAAGGTCGATTCTCGCGGCATGGGCCATGCCACGATCACCGGCATGCCCAATCCGGCGGTGCAGGAAGACGACGACGGCAAGCCGCTGTACCTGTTCTCGCTCTGGGAGCCGGCGGCGATCAACGGCGAGACGTGGAGCATCGGCGGAGTGGAAGTTCCGGTGCCCGAAGCGCACCGGCTGAAGGTCCGCCCCTATCACGGCGGCGATTTCGCCCGCTATCTGCATCCAATCGCCGTGACGATGGGCCAGAAGAACAACCCCAACGTGAAGCCCACCGACGTCTGGGGCTGGGTGCCGCCGCCGCTGGTTCGCGAAGGGCAAAAGGTGCAGACCGGTTGGCTGCATGATTTCTTGCTGGATCCGTTCCCACTGCGGCCGGCGGTGGTGCTGCGGATGCCGCGGTTCAACATGTCGCCCGAGGAGGCCGACAAGCTGGTGCATTACTTCGCGGCGGTCGACGACGTCGAATATCCCTATACGTATCACCGGCCGGGCGGCGGCGATTCGCTGTCGCGCGGCGAAGACAAAAAGATCGCCCAAGCTTTGGAGCTAGTGACCGACGGCAAGAACTACTGCGTGAAGTGCCACATGCTGGGCGATTACAAGCCCAAGGGCCTGGCGGCCGACATGGCGCCGAACCTGGACCGCATCTATCAGCGGCTGCGGCCCGGCTACTTGAAGGAATGGCTGGCCCATCCGCAGGTCAAGCTGCCCTATACCGGCATGCCGGTCAATTTCCCGCCGCAAAACGATCCGAACGAGGCGATCCGCTCGAAGCTGTTCCCCGGCACGAGCGAAGACGCCTTGTTCGGCGTGGTGAATATGCTCTTGAACTACGACTCGTTCATGAAGCGTCAGACCTCGATCAAGTCGATGGTCAAGGAGCCGCCGCCGGAAGCGACGGAGAAAGCAGCGCTCGACGATCGGGCGAAACCGGCGCCGGGCGTCAAATCGGCGAGCGGGGGCCGTTAGCCCCCTGATGGAGCCGCCGCGGACCGTTTGTTTTTCCAGTACCATGAAACACTGCCTCCACATAAACGCTCCTTGGGAGATCTTCGAAATGTTGCAATCCATATTGCGAATGATGGCGGTCGCCGGCTTGGCGATCGGTCTGGCGAGTTCCGCATCGGCGGCCGACTGGGGCAATTTGAAAGGCCGCTTCGTCTACGAAGGCAAGGCCCCGAAGCCGGAAGCGATTCCCACCGACAAGGAGCCGCTGTGCGCCAAGCATCCGGTCGTCAAAGAGGAGTTGATCGTCAACGACGAGGACGGCGGCATCAAGGACGTGGTGATCTACGTCAGCACCAAGAAAGTCAAAATTCATCCAGATTATGCGGAGACCGCCAAAGACACATTGGTGATGGACAACAAGCACTGTCGCTTTCAGCCGCATGTGCTGGCCATGCGGCTCTCGCAGACGCTGGAATTGCACAACTCCGATCCGTTCAGCCACAACAGCAACCTCATGCCGTTCGGCGACGTCCCGATCAATCCGCTGATCTCCGAGGGCGGAATGGCCACCTATCAATTCAACAAAGCGCAAAAGCTGCCCCAGCCGGTCAGTTGCAACATCCACGGCTGGATGAAAGGTTATGTCGTCGTCCGCGACGATCCCTATGCCGCCGTCAGCGACGAGCACGGCAACTTCGAGCTCAAGAACCTGCCGGCGGAAGAATTGGAGTTCACCGTCTGGCAGGAGAAATCGGGCTGGCTCGCGGCCGGCAAGGGCTGGAGCAAGAAGGGGGTGTTCAAGCACAAGATCAAGCCGGGCGACAACGACTTGAAGGAGATCAAGGTCTCGGCGTCGCTGTTCGTCAAGAAGAAATAGGAGTTTGGGTGGTTCAGGATTGACGCCGAAAGGGGTCGGATTCGAAAAGTCTGAAGCACCGAAGGTGCGTCCTTCGATAGCCCAGGGCTCAGCCCTGGGAAACCTAGCGATAACCATTTGGAAAGCCCCAACGGGGCGAAATTCCTGGAAATGCAACCACACCTCCTACCGGATGGAGCCACGGCCCGGCGCAGCCGACGCGCTCTGCTTTCGCCCCTAACGGGGCTACGCTCCGCTTCTCGTCGCCGTACCTCCAGGGGCTTGCGCCCCTGGCTACAATCTTTCGCCGCTACGCGGCTGAATTCCGCGGGAGCGCCTGCAGTCCCGCAGGGACGACAGAATGTTGCCAGGGGCGAAAGCCCCTGGAACCAGCCTGGGCGATCGAACACGACCCCTTCGGGGTCGGGTCGGCGCGCTGCGCTCTTCGCGGCCCTGCTGGCCGTGGTTTCGTTGGCGGGTTGCGGCAGCCGAGCGGTGCTGGTGGCGATTCCCGAGCCAGACCAGGAACTGGTCAAGGCGATTCGCGCCGGCGGCGGCGAGGCGGCCGCGGGCGAGCAAGCGACCGAGGCCGCGCCCAGCGGCGAACCGGCCGGCTGGGGCAACCTGACTGGCAAGTTCGTGTTCGAGGGCGGCCGACCCGAGCAGCAAACCATCGACGCCAGCAAAGACCCGATCTGCACGCAACACCCAGTGCTCAACGAGTCGATCGTGGTCGGCGACGACGGCGGGCTGAAAGACGTGGTGATTTATCTCGCCACGAAGAAGGCCCCGGTCAATCCCGAGTACGAGGCCACGGCCGACGCCAAGGTCGTGTTGGACAATAAATTCTGTCGTTTCGAGCCGCACGTGCTTGCGATGCGCGTCTCGCAGACCCTCGAAATCCACAACTCCGACCCCGCCAGCCACAACAGCAGCATCTCGCCGTTCGGCGATGCCAATTTCAATCCGCTGATTGGCGCCGGTCAACAGGCCGACCATCAGTTCACCAAGTCCCAGAACGTGCCGGTTCTGGTGACTTGCAACATCCATCCCTGGATGCGCGGCTACGTGCTGCCGCGCGATAATCCCTATGCGGCGGTCAGCGGCGACGACGGTTCGTTCGAGATCAAGGATCTACCGGCCGGCACGTGGGAGTTTCAGGTCTGGCAGGAGGCCGTCGGTTCCCTGGCGGCCAAGCCGGAGTGGAAGAAAGGCAAGTTCAAGCTCGAGATCAAGCCCGGCGACAACGACCTGGGCGTGGTCCAAGTCAGTTCCAGCCTGTTCAAGAAGTAATCTGTTTTCCGAAGCGTCGAACATGGATTCACGAATGACGATCGCGGCAAGGTCCGATAGGCGCCTGGCGACCTGTGCGCTGCTGGCGCTCGGCGCTATGGCGATTGCTGGGGGCTGCTCGACCCAAGTCGATCCGCCCCAGTTCCGCATGAACATGCAAGACATCTTGCAGGAGGCCGTGGAGTCGCACAGCCCAGACGAGTTTCGCGTGGTCGGCAATGAAGAAGAAAGCGACAAAGAGGACAAGCTGGCCAACATCGCCAAGCTCGAGACGTTGACGACGCTGACGGTCGCGGCGTTCGGCGAGCCGAACGAGCCGTACCTGCTCCCCGAAGTGCGCTGGAACGCCGAGGAGAAAAAGGGCCTCGATTTCAAGAAGATCACGATGGCCGCTGGCCCGACGGGCGGCGACGACGCCAAGAAACAGCTCGGTCTGTTTCGCCAGCACTGCGTGCATTGCCACGGCGTGACGGGCGACGGGGCCGGGCCGACGGCGGCCTTCCTGAACCCTCATCCGCGCGACTATCGCCGCGGCACGTTCAAGTTCAAAAGCACCGGCTTCAACGACAAGCCGACGACGGCCGACCTGAAGCGGACCTTGATCGACGGCATCCCCGGTACGGCCATGCCCTCGTTCGCCTTGCTGCCGGCCGACCAGATCGAGGCCTTGGTCGAGTACGTCAAGTATCTCAGCATTCGCGGCGAGACCGAGCGCAACATGGCCGGCGCGCTGTTCCTGCAAGACGAAGAGATCGAGGCGACGCGGGCGGGCATTTTGGAGGGCTATCTGCAGCCGATCGTCGATCAGTGGGCCGCGGCCGAAGAAGCGGTGGTCCGGCCGACGGAACGGCCGGAAACCAGCACGCCCGAAGAGCTGGCCTCCTCGATCGAAGAGGGCCGCAAGTTGTTCTTCAACAAAGACGCCCAATGCACGAAGTGCCACGGGCCGACGGGGCTGGGCGACGGCAACGACGGGATGGCCGAAAAGCTGTACGACGTCTGGAACGAAAAGAAGACGGCCGACGACCTGGCCCGCTGGCTGCTGCCGAAGCAAGAACTGCGGCCGCGCAATCTGCGGATGGGCATTTATCGCGGCGGGGGCCGGCCGCTCGACATCTATCGCCGCATTCACGCCGGCATCCCCGGCACGCCGATGCCCGGCGCCGGCCCGCAGCCGGGCAAGAAAGAGACCTTCACGCCGGAGCAGATTTGGCATTTGGTCGATTACGTGCGGTCGCTGCCCTATGAAAACGCCAGCGAGCCGGCCGAGGGCCAGACGCACGTGGCCGCGGCGCACTCGCTGAGCAATTGAGCACGCGCGCAACGGAACCTTATTCGAGCTGATTGAAAGCCGCGAGGACGACGGTGGGAAAAGTCTGGAGCTTCCTGTTTTTGCTGGTGCCGGTGCTCGGCGTCGGGCTGTTCGCCTGGGCGCCGTCGAACGGCTTTTGGCTGCCGCGCGACATCTCCAAACACGGCTGGCAAATCGACCACCTTTTCAACTTCATCCTGGTGCTGACCGGAGTGGTGTTCGCGGCCACCGAGGGGCTCTTGTTCTGGTTCCTGTGGCGCTACGACGCCAAGACGAATCGCACGCCGGTCAAGTACATGCACGGCAGCCACAATCTGGAGGTCATCTGGACGATCCTGCCGGCGGCCACGCTGCTGTTCATCGCCATCTACCAAATGAACGCCTGGGCCGACGTGAAAATGCGAAAGCCGAAGGACATGCCCCCCACGGTCGAGGTGACCGCGCGGCAATTCGAGTGGCGGCTGCGCTACCCTGGCCCCGACGGCAAGCTGGGCACGCCCGACGACATCCATCACGTGAACGATCTGCACATTCCGGTCGACGAAGAAGTGTTGGTGCAATTGGAAAGCATGGACGTGCTGCACGATTTCTTTCTGCCGAACCTGCGGATCAAGCAAGACGCGGTTCCGGGCATGTCGATCCCGGTTTGGTTCCGGGCCACCGACACGGGCACGTACGATTTGGTCTGCGCCGAGTTGTGCGGCTGGGGCCACTACAAAATGAAAGGCCGCTTGACGATCGAGAGTCGAGCGAGCTTCGACCAATGGCTGGCGAAAATGGGGGCCGAAGAACAGGCCACCCAGGAACCGGCCGCGGCAGAGTCGGAAGACTCCCAATAGCAGAGTCGGAAGACTCGGAATCAATCGACGAGGCTTGAACCCTTATGAGTTCCACGACGTTCGGCGCCCACGCTCACGAAGCCGACCACGGGCACGGCCACTCGGCCAGTTTCCTGCGGACCTACGTGTTTTCGCTCGATCACAAGGTGATCGGCATCCAGTTCCTGTTTTCCACGCTGTTGTGGTTCGTGGTGGGCGGACTGTTGGCGCTGGCCGTGCGCTGGCAACTGGCCTGGCCCTGGTCGAGCATGCCGATCGTGGGGCCGCGCTTGTTCGCGGGCGAGGGGGGCCAGATCTCGCCCGAGTTCTACACGATGCTGTTCACGATGCACGCCTCGATCATGATTTTCTTCGTGATCATTCCGATTCTGGCTGGGGCGTTCGGCAACTTCTTGATTCCGCTGATGATCGGCGCCGACGACATGGCTTTTCCGACGCTGAACATGCTCAGCTACTGGTTCATGTGGCCGGCCTTCGTGTGCATGATTTCCAGCTTCTTCGTGACCGGCGGCGCCTCGGCGTCGGGCTGGACGGCCTACCCGCCGCTGTCGGCCGTCGATTCGGCGGCGCCGGGCAGCATGAACGGGCAAACGCTGTGGTTGATCGGGCTGATCCTCGTCGGCGTGTCGTCGATGATGGGCTCGGTCAACTACATGACCACGATCATCCAGATGCGCGCCCCCGGCATGACGATGTTCCGCCTGCCGATGACGATTTGGGCGATGTTCATCACGGCCGTGCTGCAGGCCTTCGCTTTGCCCGTGCTCACGGCGGCGTTGTTCATGCAAGTTCTCGATCGCGTGGTCCACACGGGCTTTTTCGTGCCCGAAGGCTTGATCGTGAACAACGTCACGGCCGGCTCGGGCGGCGGCCAGCCGCTGTTGTGGCAGCACTTGTTCTGGTTCTATTCGCATCCGGCCGTCTACATCATGATCCTGCCGGCGATGGGCATGGTCTCCGACATGATTAGCTGCTTCTCGCGCAAGCCGCTGTTCGGCTACAAGCCGATGGTCTACTCGATCTCGGGCATCGCCGGGTTGGGCTTCATCGTCTGGGGACACCACATGTTCATGTCGGGCATGAACCCGGCCTTGGGCATGACCTTCATGGTCTCGACGATGTTCATCGCCTTGCCCAGCGCCGTGAAGGTCTTCAATTGGATCGGCACCGTCTGGGGCGGCAAAGTCCAGTTCACCACGCCGATGCTGTTCGCGCTGTCGTTCGTGTCGATGTTCATCATCGGCGGGCTATCCGGCATTTTCATGGCCGCCACGCCGGTCGATATCTTCATCCACGATACCTACTTCATCGTGGCCCACATCCACTACGTGTTGTTCGGCGGCACCGCCTTCGGCGTGTTCGGCGGCATCTACTTCTGGTTCCCCAAGATGTTCGGACGGATGATGAACGAGTTCTGGGGGAAGGTGCATTTTTTCCTGTCGTTCATCTTCTTCAACGGCACGTTCTACACGATGCACATTCTGGGCGTCGGCGGATTTCCGCGGCGATTGGCCGATCCGTATCACTACGACACGTTCGCCCACATGCAAGGCATGAACCAGTTCATTTCGATCTGCGCCTTTGGCATGGGGGCGGCGCAGATCATCTTTGCGGCCAACTTCATCTACAGCATCTTCCTGGGGCCTAAGTGCGGCCGGAACCCCTGGCATGCCAACTCGCTGGAATGGTTCGCACCCAGCCCGCCGGGCCACGGCAATTTCGACATGCAGCCGATCGTCTACCGCGGCCCTTATGAATACGGCTCGCCCGAGGTGGATACCGACTACTATCCGCAGACGCAGCCGCCCCCGCCGGGCAGCGAAGGCCAGGCCGATGGGGGACATCACTAGTGTCTCTTCCCGATCCCGTAGCGCAAGCGTCCCCGCTTGTGCCCCAGGAGCCAAGCGGCAAGCCGCTACTAAAGCAAGCGGGACGCTTGCTCTGCGCCGAGAGTCCCTGGCCGCACCGCCTTGCGGTGGCGCTGGCCGTGGTGATCTTTCCGTTGATTTGGGTCGGCGGCCTCGTGACGACCTACGAGGCGGGCATGGCCGTCCCCGACTGGCCGACGACTTACGGCTACAACATGTTTCTCTATCCGTGGCAAACCTGGCTGTTCGGCCCCTGGGACTTGTTCATCGAACATGGGCACCGGCTGCTCGCCGCGCTGGTCGGCTTGCTGACGATCGCGTTGGCCGTGGTGCTCTATCGGTGCGAAGATCGCGGGTGGCTGCGGAGGTTGGGGCTCGCCGCCGTGGCACTGGTGATCTTTCAAGGCGTGCTGGGCGGGATGCGGGTGCGGCTCGACGAGCGCCTGCTGGCCCAGGTTCACGGCTGCGTCGGCCCGGCGTTTTTTGCGTTGGCAGCGGCGCTCGCCGTGTTCACTTCGCGGCGCTGGCGGGCGGTTCCGTGCGATTCGGGCGACGTCGATCGCGGCGTCTTTCGCTTGGCCCTGGTCACGACGCTGCTGGCCTATGCTCAGTTGGTGTTGGGTTCTCAAGTGCGGCACGTTTCGCTCGGGTCGGACGTAACGGTGTTTCGCGCCGCGGTGCTGCTGCACCTCGTCGTGGCCGGGCTGGTGACGTTCCACGTGTTGCTGCTCGCCGTTCGGGCCGGCTCTCGGCGGCGGGGCGACGATTGGTTGGTCGGCCCGGCGCGGTTCTTGGCTGTGCTGGTTCTCATGCAACTGGCGCTCGGTTGCGGGGCCTGGGTCGTCAACTACGGCTGGCCGGCTTGGCTTTCGCAATACCGCTGGGCCGCCGGTTATGTCGTCGGCGA
>DATNEC010000589.1:0-3317 GCA_035606815.1 Pirellulales bacterium | reverse complement strand
CCACGGCGGACAGTATGACGAATTGCAAGAGAATGACTTGCCACTTTGGCACACTGTCAAAATCGATGATCGCCAGGCTGCCGGCTGGTCCAGCCGCCAAGGCGTATTCCCAGGCGATCGGATGGAATCCAATGGTCGGATGCCGCTCCCAAGCCCTGAATACCAACGTCACGCTCGTCAACGTTGCCCAGCCAATGAACATCACGATCCCGGCCGCCGCGGCCCGCAGTTCGGTCGGCTGGTTCATCCCCGCAGCGGCCGTCCAGAGAAACACGCTGAGCGAGAAGGCCGCGGCGGCGATCCCGGAAAGCAGCAAGTCCGTCAGCGGCGCCGCCTGCTCGGTGAACATCGCCTCGCGGTAAGCGACCGCGCCGCCCGTGGCGCGCCAAATCGCCAGCCAGACGATCGCCAACAGCAGGGCGGCCAGGACCGGCGCGACGCTGGCGAAGGCGCCCATCGCCAGCTTGGCGATCGCGAAGCGCCGCATGTTCGCGGGAAATGCGCGCACGAATTCGAGCGTTCGGCCCGACCGCTCGCCCGACGCGGCGTGCAGGCCGAGAAAGAACGCACCCGGCGCTCCACACAGAACCCAAACGAAGATCTGCGGCGTGGCCATGCCGGGATCCTCGACGATCACGACCAGTTGCAGCGAAAACATGATCGCCGCCAGCGCCGCCAGTTTCCACTTATGTTCGTGCCATTCTCGCCAGAGCAGGCTGCGCCAGATGGTTCGCATGGGATGATTTCCTTGATGGTTAAGTCGCCTTTCGCTTCACGAAAGGACGCCATTTCGCGGGGCGAAAGGGGACGCTTCCTTCCCTATCGGCGAATCCCTGCTCGCGTTTGACGCCTACCCAGGCCAAGGTCAACGCGGCGAGGGCCAGGGCCGACATACCCGCGGCGAACGGCAAGTAGACGCCGCTGAACCAGGCGCCGTGGGCGAAACCACGGAAGTCGGCGGCGCCGAGAACCTGGGTCAGGTCGAAGCGGGCAAGCCAGGGCCGATTGATCGGCGCCGTCACGATGGCCAGCAACGCCGCAACCGATAGAATGCCGGCATACACGCCTTGCCGCACCCAGCAAGTCATGCAAACCGCCGCGGTGTAAGCCAGCAAGTGCATCGCCAACGAACAATCGAGCAGCACGTCGGCGCCGAGCGAGCGCAGCGGACTGCCCGTCCATACGCAGCTCCCGACGAGCAGCGGGCCGTCGAGGAACAGTAGCACGGCGGCGGCTCCGGAAAGGTACTTGGTCCAAAACCAGGCCGCGGGCGAAATCGGCCGCGAGCGCCAAAAGGCCCAAACTGCCGGCTGCAAGCCGCCGGCGAAACTTCCCACCGCGACGATCATGGCCGTGACGGTCCCTGCCCAGAGCATCATGACGCGGAAAGTCGCCGCCGCTGATTCGTTGAGTGGGCCTTCCCGCACGGCCGCCGCGCGGAGGACGACGATACCGGCCACGAGCGCCACGCCCGCCAGACACAAAGGGACCGATTCTCGCCACTGTTTCCAGGCGATGGCCGTCAGCGGCCGCCAATTTGCCTGGGGCAGGGCCGAGCGCCCGGCGTCTTGGGGCGCCGCGGCGGCGCGCGGCGAGCGGTTCTCCCCGGCGCCGAATTGGCCGAAGCGATAGAGCGTCCAGGAGGAAACGGCAGCCAACGAAGACAACTGCAAGGCCAAATCAAGCCGCGGATGCCCATGAGCTTGCAATAAGAGCAGAAATCCGCCGGGGCCAACGGCAATCAGGCATTCAACCAGGCTTTCGTACAAATCAGCGTGCGGGCGCCACCAATCGATCAAGACGAGTGAGAATATGGATACGGCGATCCACCCTAACAGCATCGCGGCGCCCGCCGCGCTCGCGCGGAGCTCGTTGGGCTGACGAATTGCGGCCGCCGTCACCCAAAGCAGGACGCTGATCGTCAAGCCCGCGGCGACGAAACACGAGAGCAGCGGTCCGGGAGTCGTTTCCACGTTCCAGAAGCGCCAAGAGTCGCCCCCCGCGGTCAACTGCCAGATCAGGCGCCAGATCAGGGCCGCCAGCGCACTGATGGCCAGCGGCGACAGGCAAGTGATCGCCGCCATGCCGAGCTTGACGGAGGCCGCTTGCCAGGTCTTGATCGGCAATGCCCGAGTCAAGTCCAACGTGCGCGAGATGCGTTCCCCGGTCGCAGTCCCTAGCGCGACGAAAAACGCTCCGGGAATCAGGCACCCGTACCAAAACATGATCGGCGGCGGAGCATCGCCCGGAGAATCGAAGATCAAATAAGCCTGCACAGCCAGCAGAATCGCCGACAGCGCCGCCAGCTTCCACTTGTGTTCGTGCCATTCCCGCCAGAGGAGGCTGTGCCAGATGGTTCGCATGATTTGCAACTCCAGCGTTGACCTGATTGCGACGAAACCAGGGGGCTGACGCCCCCCGCTCGCCTACTCCCAACTCTCTACTCTCTGCTCCCTACTCTCTGCTCCCTATTCCCTACTCTCCGCCCCCGCCGTTGCCGGCGTCGGCTCGGCCCCGCTATTGTCCGGCCGGCCGGCCACGTAAGCCTCGAAAATCTCGTCGAGGTTCAATTCGACGACGCGATGGGGGCAGCCGCTGGCGGCCAGCGACTGCAACGCAACGGGAGCGTTATCGACGGCGACGACCGTTTCGTCGCCGATCGTGCGAACGTCCAGGGCGCTCAGCGCCGAGCCGAACTCGTCGTAGGCGGCGCGCGGCAGCACGATCCGCTTGACCTGGTCGCGAAGCGCTTCGGTCGGCGCCTGCTTGACGAGCGTGCCGTGGTCGATGATCGCGATCATGTCGGCGACCGGCTCGACCTCGTAGAGCAGGTGCGAACTGTAAAACACCGTGCGGCCTTCGCCCTGCAGGTGCGTGATCAGGTCGCGGTTGAATTCCTTGCGCATGATCGGGTCGAGGCCCAGGGCCGGATCGTCGAGAATCACCAGCTCGGGCCGGTGCGCCAGGGCCAGCAGCAGCCCAAGCCGCACGACTTGTCCCTTGGAAAGATGCTTGATCTTCGCCCGCAGCGGCAGCTCGAACTGCCGGGCGTAGCGATTCGCCAGTTCGTGGTCCCAGGTCGGATAAAAGGGCGCCATGAACCGCACGATTTCTTCGATCTTCATCCAGCCGAACATCTGCTGGTCTTCGGCCAGGTAACCGACCCGCTTGCGGACTTCGATCTCGTGCTTCGCCGGGTCGAGGCCCAGCACGCGGATCGAGCCGTCGTCGGGCTTCAGCAAACCGAGCAGCATGCGAATCGTGGTCGTTTTGCCGGCGCCGTTGCGGCCCAGAAAGGCGAAGGTCTGGCCCGGCTG
>DATNEC010000587.1:0-2691 GCA_035606815.1 Pirellulales bacterium | reverse complement strand
GAATGGGCCGCCTTGGCCGGCGGCGACGTCAAGGAACTGAAGGTCGAATCGCCGGCGCTGCCGGGCTACGAAGTGGCGGCCAAGGTGCAGTTCTTCGGCGTCGGCATGTCGGCCGAAACGCATGCGGTGCCGCTGGTCGCCGAATTGCCGAACAGCGAGAGCCGTCTGAAGCCCGGCATGTTCGCCTGGGTCACCGTGCCGCTCGGGCCGCGGCGCGAGGCGCTGGTCGTGCCCGCGGGTTCCTTGTTGCGCCACGAGGACGAGGCTTTCGTATTCGTCGAACAGTCGCCGGGCGTCTACCGCAAGGCCGTGGTGACGCCGGGCCTGGAGACGACCGAGTTCATCGAGGCGACCTCCGGTCTGCACGCCGGCGAGAAAGTCGTCGATCGAGGCGCCTTCTATCTCAAGAGCGAAATGCTGTTGGAAGGAGAAGAGCCATGATCGCCGACGGACAGAACTCGTTTCTTATCCCTCCGTCTCCTCCGCATCTCCTCATCTCCTTCCAAAAACCGTCGAATTCTCTTTACCAATAACTCACGAATCTGGCGCCTATGCTCTCCTCGCTGATCGACGCTTCGCTGGAAAACCGGTTTCTCGTGCTCGCGCTGGTCGGGCTGATGGCCTTGGGCGGCGCGTATTGCGCTTTGACCATTCCGATCGACGCCGTGCCCGACATGACCAACGTGCAGGTGCAGGTCGTGACCAAGGCCGGCTCGCTCTCGCCGTTGGAGGTCGAGCGCTATGTGAGCTACCCGGTCGAAGCCACGATGAACGGCCTGCCCAACGTCGAAGAAATTCGCAGCCTCTCGAAGTTCGGCCTGTCGCTGGTGACGATCGTGTTCAAGGAGGGGACCGACGTCTACCGCTCGCGGCAACTCGTCAGCGAGCGGCTGGGCGACGCCAAGGACCGCATCATTCAGGGCTACGGCAGTCCGAACCTCGGAGTGCTGACCACGGCGCTCGGCGAAGTCCTGCAATTCGAGGTCAAAGGCGCCGGCTACTCGCCGATGGAGCTGCGCACGCTGCTGGAATGGGAGATCGCGCCGCAGTTGCGGCAAACGCCCGGAGTGACGGAAATCAATTCGCACGGCGGCTACTACAAGACCTTCGAAGTGACCGTCGATCCCGACCGTCTCGCGGGGCAAGGGCTGGCCCTGGGCGAACTGTTCGACGCCCTCTCGCAGAACAATTCCAGCGCGGGCGGCGGTTACATCGTCCATTATGGCGAGCAGCGATTCATTCGCGGCCAAGCCCTGCTGAAGACGGTCGAAGACATCGAGCGGGTGGTGGTCCGCCGCCGGCCGAAAGGCGTCCCGCTGTTGGTCAAGGACGTGGCGACGGTCAACGTCGCGCCCCTGGTGCGGCAAGGCGCCGTCACGCGCGACGGCCGTGGCGAAGCCGTGACCGGCATGGTGATGATGCTGCTCGGCGAAAACTCCCGCAACGTCGTCCACGAGGCCAAGGCCCGGCTCAAGGAAATCGAAGAAACGCTGCCGGGCGGCGTCAAGCTGGAAGTGATCTACGACCGCGCCAGCCTGATCGAACGCACGCTCGATACCGTGCTGCACAACCTGGTCGAAGGCGGAGTGCTGGTGATCGTCGTGTTGCTATTGCTGCTGGGCAGCGTCCGCGCTGGGATCATCGTGGCGGCGGCGATTCCGCTGTCGATGCTCTTCGCCACGAACGTGATGGCGGCCACGGGCATCACCGCCAGTCTGATGAGTCTCGGCGCCATCGACTTCGGCTTGATCGTCGATAGCTCCGTAATCATGGTCGAAAACTGCATGCGCCGGCTCGCGAACGGACATGCCGGCAAGTCGCACGCCGAGATCGTCCGCGACGCGGCCATCGAGGTCCGCAAGCCCACGATGTTCGGCGAGTTGATCATCGGCGTCGTGTATTTGCCGATCCTCGCCCTGCAAGGCTCCGAAGGAAAGCTGTTCCGGCCGATGGCCCTGACCGTGCTGTTCGCCCTGGCCGGTTCGCTGGTGCTGTCGTTGACGTTGATGCCGGTGCTGGCCTCGATGTTCCTACCGAAACGGATGGAGGAAAAAGACGTCTGGCTGATCCGAGTCATCAAGCGTTTTTACGCGCCGTTGGCCGCGCGGGCCATCGCCCGCCCGGTGCTGACGACTTGCCTGGCGGTCGGATTGTTCGCGGCGAGTGTTCCGGTCGCCGGCCGCCTGGGGGCCGAGTTCATGCCGCGGCTCGACGAAGGCGATTTGTTGATCGAAGTCGTGCGCTTGCCCAGCGCGACGCTCGAAGACTCGATCGCCATGTCGACCCGCATCGAGCGGCTGTTGAAGGAGTTCGCGGAAGTCAAAACCGTGTTTTGCAAGACCGGCCGGCCCGAGATCGCCAACGACGTGATGGGCGTCCATCAGACCGACGTCTGGGTGATGCTCAAGCCGGTCGACGAATGGCCGGCCAAGAAAAGCCGCAATGAGCTGATCGACGAAATCTCGGCGCAATTGGCCGACCGCGTGCCGGGCATGAAGTTCGGCTTCAGCCAGCCGATCGAGATGCGCGTCGACGAGTTGGTGGCGGGGGTCAAAGCCGACGTGGCCGTGCTGCTCTACGGCGATGACCTGGAAGTGCTGGGCCGCAAGGCGAAGGAGATCGAGCAGCTTTTGCAAACCATTGCCGGCGCCGCCGACGTCAAGGCCGACTACCAGGCCAACATTCCCACCC
>DATNEC010000582.1:0-4094 GCA_035606815.1 Pirellulales bacterium | reverse complement strand
TCGCCGAGAAATCGTCGGCCGTTTGCAAGGTATTGTTATCGGTGAACGTCGCGACCGACCCCGAGAAGGCGGTGCCCTCGGTCGGGGTGATGGTTTGCGGGACCAACGTCCCCGAGTCGCCCTCGGCCACATCGGCCGTGCTGTTGGCCGTGGCGGTCGTGTCGTCGATCGTGTCGACGATCGTCACGTCGACGGACAGTGGCGATCCAGGCGCGGTTTCGTCGGCGTACGCATGCGTGCCCGTGACGGCGAAGCCGTTGGCCGTTGGGCTGATCGTCCCGGCGTCGGTAACGCCGTCGCCCCACGAAATGATGGCCGTAAAAGCATTGACGGGCGGCGCCTCGTCGTTCGTAGTGAAGGTCGCCACGACAGGCGAAGCGCTCGTGCCTTCGGTGAACGACAGCGTTTCACCGGTCGGCGTGACGCTCAAGGCGATGCGATGCTCGAGCGTCTGGAATCCGTGGACTGCACTGCGGCGCCGATTTGCAATTCGCCGAGACCGAGCCGACTTTTTCTCGAATCGTTGACGCCTGTGGGACAGCGACATCGTTAAAATCCTCCGGGGGAAGCCCTCCTGGCCGAAAGAGCGGGCGGACACCAGACGCCGCGCAGGGGGCATAAGGCGCCAGAATAATTCGCCCGGAGGAATGTTCAACGAAATTCTTTTGACTTTGCGGCCAAAGTGCGTTCGACCCAGCGGGGCCGTCGACCACGGAGATCAGGCGACCACGGATTACACGGATAACACGGATTTTCAGCACGGATTTTTTGTTTTTATCCGTGTCATCCGTGCAATCCGTGGTTCTTTCTCCTTGTCACATCTCAAGCGCAACCGAACGGCCGCGGAGTGGCGATTTACGCGGAGAAATGTATTCTTGGAGGTGTGCCGTGACCGCCTCGATTTTTTGGATGACGAGGGTGATGGTTTCTCCCAGCGAATTGTTGACCCAGGCCCAGCAGCACCACCAGGCAGGCGACTTTCGCCGGGCCGAGCCGCTCTACCGCCAGATTCTGGAGCAAGAGCCGTCGCGCGCCGACGTTTGGCGCCTGCTCGCCGCGCTCTGCCAGGCCCAGGGACGCTTGGAAGAAGCCGTCCGCCACTACCAACAAGCCGCACAATTGGCGCCGGATGATGCCCCGACTTACAACAGCCTGGGCATCTGCCACGCCATGCAGGGGCAGCGAGAAGCGGCGGCCGAGAGCTTCAATCGCGCCATCGAACTCAAGCCCGACTTCGCCCACGCGCACAGCAACCTGGGCAACGTCTATAAAGAACAGGGCCGGCTGAAAGAGGCCGTCGAGCGATATCAGCAAGCCGTGCGGCTCAAGCCTGGTTTCGCCGAAGCCCACAACAATCTGGGCAACCTGCTGCGCGAACTGAAGCAGCTCGACGCGGCGGCGACCTGTTGCCGCGAGGCCGTGCGGCTCAGGCCCGACTTCGCCGATGCCCAAAATAATCTCGGCGCGGTGCTGGCCGAACAGAGTCGCAAGGACGAGGCCGAAGCCTGTTATCGCCGCGCCGTCGCGCTCAAGCCGCACTTCGCCGCCGCGCACAACAACCTGGGCAACCTGCTGCGCGACGCGGGACGCACCGACGAAGCGATCTATAGCCTGCGCGAGGCGGTGCGAATTCAACCCGACTTCGTGGAAGCTCATGCGGGGCTGAGCATGGCGCTGTTGCGACGAGGCAGTTTCGACGAAGCCGTCGCCAGTTGCCGCGAGGCGATCCGCCTGGCGCCCGAACGGGCCGAGACGCATCTGACGCTTGGTTTCATTTTGTCGGAACAGGGCCGCAGCGACGAGGCGCTGCATTCTTACGAGCGGGCGGTCGAGTTGCAGCCCGGCTATGCCGAAGCGCACAAGAACCGCGCGCTCGTCTGGCTGCTCGAGGGCAAGATGGCCCAGGCCTGGCCGGAATACGAATGGCGCTGGAAAAGTCCCGAGCTTCCCGAGCGCCCCTTCGCCCAACCGCTGTGGGACGGCTCGCCGCTGGAGGGCCGCACGATTCTGCTGCATGCCGAGCAGGGCCTCGGCGATACGATCCATTTCATCCGCTACGCGCCCTTGGTCCAGGCTCGCGGCGGCAAAGTCGTCGTCGCTTGCCAGAAGCCGCTGATTCCGCTCTTGTCTTCGTGCTCGGGCATCGATCGGCTGGTCGCCCAGGGTCAGGTGCTGCCGGCCTTCGACGTCCACGCGCCGCTCGTGAGCTTGCCGCGGATCTTCGGCACGACGATGGAAAACATTCCGGCCGACGTGCCGTATCTGGCGGCTGACGAACGCCTCGTTGCGCATTGGCGGCAAGAACTGGCGCCGGTGCGGAGTTTCAAAGTCGGCATCGCCTGGCAAGGGAGCCAAAAATATCGCTGGGACCACAAGCGTTCGCCTCCGCTCGCGCAGTTCGAGCCGCTGGCGCGCGTGCCCGGCGTACAGCTTTATAGCTTGCAGAAAGGCCACGGCAGCGAGCAACTCGGCCAGGTCGCCCATCGCTTCGCCGTCGTCGATCTCGGCAGCCGGCTCGATGAACAAGCCGGACCGTTCATGGACACCGCCGCGGTGATGAAAAATCTCGATCTGGTGATTTCTTCAGACACCTCGATCCCGCACCTGGCCGGGGCGCTCGGCGTGCCGGTTTGGGTTGCGACGCCGCGCGTGCCCGACTGGCGCTGGCTGCGCGAGCGCGAAGACAGTCCCTGGTATCCGACGATGCGGCTGTTTCGTCAGTCGAAGCACGGCGATTGGGAGAGCGTCTTCCGCCGCATGGCCGACGAGCTAGAGCGGCTCGTCGCGCCGGCCGCCGCAATTGGCTCACTTGTGATTGAGGTCGCTGCCGGCGAGTTGATCGACAAGATCACGATTCTCGAAATCAAGAGCGAGCGGATCTCCGATGCCGCCAAGTTGGCCAACGTGCGAACCGAGTTGGCGACGCTCGCGGCGGCGCGCAAGCGATCGATAGCCGACTCCGCGGAGTTGACCGAGTTGTCGCAGCAACTCAAGGCCGTCAACGAAGCCTTGTGGAACATCGAAGATGAAATCCGGCTCTGCGAGCGCGACCAAGATTTTGGCGCCCGTTTCGTCGAACTGGCCCGTAGCGTCTACCGCCAGAACGATCGCCGGGCGGCGTTGAAGCGCAAAATCAACGAACTGCTGGGATCGAAGCTGATCGAAGAAAAAGATTATGCTCCGTATGAAAGGCCCGCGTGAACCAAGTCAAAGCTTGCCGTTATGGCCTGATGATCTACCAGCCGAACGATGCCTACATCGGCCGTTCGTTCGAGTTGTACGGCGAGTTCTCGGAAAGTGAAGTCGCCGTCTTCCGCTCGTTGCTCAAGCCTGGGCAAACGGCGCTCGACGTCGGCGCCAATATCGGCGCGCACACGGTGGCCCTGGCCCGGCTCGTCGGCCCGACGGGAAAAGTCGTGGCCTTCGAACCGCAGCGCATCGCCTACTATTCGCTGTGCGGCAACGCGGTGCAGAACAATCTCGATCAGGTCGTGTGCCACCAGGCGGCCGTGGGCGCGGCGACCGGCAAGATCACGGTGCCCGAGCCCGACTATCGCCGCGAGCAGAACTTCGGCGCCATCGACCTCTCGCAAGACTATCGGCGCGTGCCGTCGTATCCCGTGCCCGTCGTGCGCATCGACGATTTGACGTTGACGGCCTGCGACTTCGTGAAAATCGACGTCGAAGGCATGGAGCGTCAAGTTCTGGAAGGCGCCGTCGAGACAATCCGCCGCTTCAAGCCGCTCTTGTACGTCGAAGACGACCGGGCGCAGAAGTCGGACGCGCTGCGAGAATTCCTCGATTCGCTGGGCTATGAAATGCACGCCCACCGCGCGCCGCTTTACAATCCGGACAATTTCGCTCGCAACGCGGAAAACGTCTTTGGCAGCATCGTTTCGCTGAATCTTTACTGCCGCCATCGAGGCGCCGTCTCGCCGATCGAACCCGGCGCCTTTGGCATGCACCGCGTGGAGCGTCCTTCGGCGGACGCGCCGAGGTTGACGATCACCCGCGAGTCGCTGCCCCAAGCCCTCGACGAAGCCCGCCGCCTGCACCAAGGCGGTCGAATCGGCCATGCCGAGCAATTGTACCGG
>DATNEC010000579.1:0-10995 GCA_035606815.1 Pirellulales bacterium | reverse complement strand
CCGGTGGCCGGGCTTTCGGCGCCCGAGTCGGGCAGCAGGTCGCCGAAATGACTGTCCTCGCTGTTGCCGACCGGCCGGTCGAGGCTGATCGGATAGCGGCTCATGGCCATCACGCGGCGGGCCTCGTCGACCGCCGTGCCCGCGGCGCGGGCCGTCTCTTCGATCGTCGGCTCGCGACCCAATTCTTGCAGCAATTGCCGCGAGACGTTGCGGACCTTCGACATCGTTTCGACCATGTGGACCGGAATGCGGATCGTGCGGCTCTGGTCGGCCACCGCACGGGTGATCGCCTGGCGAATCCACCACGTGGCGTAGGTGCAGAACTTGAAGCCGCGCCGATACTCGAACTTGTCGACGGCCCGCATCAAACCGGCGTTGCCCTCTTGGATCAGATCCAAGAAGCTCAAGCCGCGGTTGCGATACTTTTTGGCGATCGAGACGACCAACCGCAAGTTGCCTTCCGACAGCCCGCGCTTGGCCCGTTGGTATTGGGTGTAGACGACTTTCAGGTAGTTCACTCGGCGCCGCAGGCTGGTCGGGGTCTCCTGCGTGACGCGCAAAATGTTGCGGAACTCGGCGATCATGTTGGCCCGGTCCTCGGCCGAGCCTTTGCCGGCCCTGTGGGCTTCGATTTGGCGCTTCAGATCGTCGACGCGGCGGCTGAAATCTTCCAACGCGCGAATCATGGCCTCGATGCGCTGCGTCCGCAGGCCGAGTTCTTCGACCAGCCGCACGGCTCGCAGCCGGCGCCGACCAAGCCGGCGCCAAGCTTCGCGCCGCTCGTGCGTCTTGTGCGACTTGCTCGCCGCAAGATGGTAGTCGCGCCGGTTTCGCTTGAGCAGGATTTCCAGCGTCCGCAGATTGTGGGGAAAACGGCCCAAGATTTGGTCCTTTTCCAACCGGTCGGTGACCGAAACCTGCACCGTGCGATCGAACGGCAGTTCGCCGGTATGCACCCGACGCAGCACCTTGACCGCCGCCTGAATCACGTAGTCGCATTCCAGCAGTTTGCGGCGGAAGCGAGCGCGGGTGATCTCGATCTCTTTGGCCAGCGCAATTTCTTCCTTGCGCGTCAAAAGCGGGATTTCGCCCATCTGGGTCAGATACATGCGCACCGGGTCGTCCGACCACGATTCGTTGTCCTCGCCCGCAACGAGCAAATCGTCGGCCTTCAACTCGGCTTCGGGATCGACCTCGGCTACCGCATCGTCAAGCAACTCGTCTTCGTCGTCAACGACGTCTTCCTTGTCGGCTAAATCCACCGCTTCGTCCGCGCTTGGGGCGCCTTCGTCTTCTAATTCGTCCAACAGTGCGTCGTACAAGTCAACACTCCTACAAGGTGAGCCAAATGGGTGGGCCGGACCGGGGATGGGTCAGGCATAGTAGGTTGCGTGTGGGATGCGTGTCGCAGAGGCAAGGTAGGAACGGGCCTCCTGCAAAGTGTTCACGGCATCGGAGTGCAACACCAGCCTTCAAGTCCGACAATTATCCCCAGCAGGTTCGAAAAAATCCAACAAATTCTAACACGAATTTCGCAGTGGCCTGCATCCTCCTCGCGCTTGGCAAGAAATACCGTCGAATCCTCGGATTACCGCTCTGTTCATTATTCGCAAATACCCCATTTTGAAATCCGATTGCTTGCCCCCGACAGCCTTCGTCTTGGGGATGATGAATTGGCCTCATGAACTCCCACAGGAAAACAACCATGCAAAGCCGTCCCAGGGGCGATCGATCGCCCTTCGCATCCGGTCCTTGCGCCCTCGTGGCCTATTTATCTCAGAACTCCGCGCTCGAAGCTCTGCTTTAGGCGGGCCGACGTCAAAGAATGTCGGCCAAAGCGCTTGAGAAAAGGCTCAACGTCCTGCAAGCTTGCCTCTCGGCCCCCGCTTCCTATCCGCGAAACGCTCGTTTCGGCGCGGATGGGCGTCCAATCGGAGGCTTTGCTTTCTCACCGCAACCCACTGCAATCATACGCAGCGCACGGCAAGCGGCTAGACGGCAAGCCGGAAGATTTCCCAAGGATTTCCCACGAAATGCCCGCACAACAACCGGCGCCGCTTGAAGCCATTCTGCCTGCTACAGGGGGGTCAGCCCGGCGTCCTCAGGGCTTCATTCGCCCTGCGCCAGCCGGTAGAACTTGATCGCATTGTCGTGAAACAGCTTTCGCCGCTCTTCCTGGCTCCGCTCGGCGACGATCGCTCGCAAGGCTTCAACCCATTGACGGAAGCTGGCGGCCAGGGTGCAGACGGGCCAATCGCCCCCGAACACCACGCGATCGGGCCCGAATACGTCCAGCGTGTGGTTGATGATCGGGGCCAGGTTTTCCACCGACCATTTGCCGCCGGTGCCCGAGGCGATGATGCCTGAAATCTTGCCGATCACGTTCTTGCGCTCCGCCAAAGCGGCGATATCGCGGCGCCATGCCGAAAGATCGTCGGCGACGACGCTGGCGTTGCCGCAATGATCGAGGACGAAGCGCGTGCCGGGGCAAGCGTCGACCAACCGCGCGGCGTCGGACAATTCGTCCGAACGCATGCACAGATCGAAGCTCCAACCTTGTTCGCCGAGGCGGCGGATGCCGGCGACGAAGGGCTTTTCCAGACAGTATCCCCGCGGCGTTCCGGCGACGTGCAGCACCTGGCGCAGACCGCGGATATAGACATTGTTTTTGTGCCGGGCCAAGTACGCCGCAAAACCATCGCTGGCCGGCCGCCCTGAAACGACGGCAGCCGCCATCGGGTTGTCGTCATGGGCGCAAAGCTCCGTCACGTATTCGATCTCGGCGTCTTGCAGCTCGGACTCGACATCGACCTCCATGTAGACCGTTTTGACGACGTTCAGCCCGGATGTGGCGTGCAGATAATCGGCCATCAAAAAGCTCTTGGCCAGCGGATCGCCGGGCTTCACCCACGCCAGCCGGAACTTGGCCAGATCCCACAGGTGCTGATGGGTGTCGACGATCGGAATCCCCGCCGCGGCCGGGTTGCTCTGAGGCGCTTCGGCCGCGGAGGTTTTCGGTGCGGCCAACGGGCCGGCAAACCCGCCGACGCCGGCGAAGAGACTTGCCGAGCGCCGGTGAAACTCGCGGCGCGTCAGGGGTTTGCCCGGATGGCGGACCAAGGCGTTGTCTCTTTTTCCGGGGACGAATCGGCGAGCGGAAGCAAGCACGGCGGCGATCTCGTGATGGGCGGGGTTTCGTTTGCCCGAAGCGCTCGCTGGGGGCCATGCCACGCGATGATAGTCTCTCGTCAAGCGTGCCACCAGTATTCGCGACTGGCCGCTGCGGAGTGGAACGTCGCATGGTCGCCTCGGCACTGAGCTGCATCGACGACAATCCCGAGTTTCAACCGCCGACTGGGCCGGGTTATGAGGGCTGTAAGGGGCCGGATTCGCTTCCGGCGGCGCATACCCAAAGGCGGGCCGGCTTTACGGAATCGTCAAAGCTTGACGGCCCCTCCCAGCGAGCCTATTATCGACCTAAGAGGCGATCTCCCAAGGCATTTCCATCGCGGCGGCGTCCCATGAATATTTGGAGCAAGGTTTTGGCCGGCTGCATCGTGCTGGCCTCCTTTTTCCTGTTCTATTTCGGCATGCGCATGCTGAAGACCGAAAAGGTCTGGCAAGAGGCGGCGCAAAGCTACGACAAGCCGCTGGAAGACGCCGCCAAAAAGGCGCAGCTCGCCGCCGACGGAAACCCCGGCGCCGTTCCGCCCCAGCCGGGTATCGGCCAGCTTGAAGTGGCGCTGCACGATCTGTTGGTCGACCGCGGCAAAGTTTGGAAGTGCGTTCCGCAGCGGCCCGACCCGGCCAACTTGGCGGTCGTCGTGGCCGTCGAGCTTCCCGATCCCCACCGGATCCAGTACAAATCGGTGCTCTACGCTTTCGAGTATCTCGAACCGGAGCAGCCCGCGGCCTCTCGCTATATGGGCGAGTTCAAGGTGGCGAACGTGGCCGAAAAGGCCGTCATGCTGCAACTGACCATGAAGCCGTCGGAGCGGCAATGGAAGCAAATCGCCGGATCGCAGAAGCCTTGGCTGTTGTACGAACGAATGCCGGTCGATCGCAGCGACATGTTCGCCGGTCTCGACCAGCAGCAATTGGCCGCTCTGATGCCGGGCGTGCCCGCCGAAGTGCTCGACGAATACTTTCGCGACGGCAAGGAGGCCAAGGCGGACGATCCCGAGGCGCGCGTCATGAACGGCAAGTACGAGCGGCCGCTGCGCGACTACGTGGTTTATTTCCACGCTCTGCACGGCGAAATCACCAGCCTGCAAGATAAGATCGCCGCGGCCACGACCGATTTGGCGATTGCGGAAAAAACCCGCGACGACGTGAAAAAGCAGATCGACTTGAGCCAGAACCGGATCGAGAAGGAGCTGCAGCCACAACTCAAGCAGGTTTCCGCGGAGCGCGACCTCGTCGACGAGAAGGTCAAGCAGATGCAAACCGCCGTGGCCGAGACGCGGGCCCGCGTCGACAAAAAGATCGCAGAGAACAAGCGGCTGCTGGCCCAGTGGACGAAAATGCAATTCGAGGCCGCCGAGCGGCTCAACGAGCTGATCGAAAGCGAACAGGCCCGCGGCAAGGGCAACTAGTCGCCGGCGCGGCCGCGATGGTTCGGCCGCGCTATTTCGGCCGGTTTTTTTCGCCCTTGGGGGCGCCTCGTATTTTTCTGGGACGGAACCGACAGCCAAACGCGGCGAACGATGGGCCTCTACGATCGAGATTACGTGCGCGAGGAGCCGAAAGGCTTCTTTCTGGGCGGCGACCGCTCGATGGTCGTCAACTTGGTTCTCATCAACGTCGCCATCTTCCTGGTCGACGTGGTGTTCTTCGGCCCGCGGCATCAGTTGAGCCAGTGGATGGAGGTCAAGGCTGACCTCTTCGAACACCCCTGGAACTGCTGGCAACTGCTCACCGCCGGTTTTGCCCACGATCCCACGAATATCTTGCACGTGGGCTTGAACATGTTCGGCCTGTGGTTGTTCGGCCGCGACATCGAAGTCATCTACGGCAAACGGGAATTTCTGCGCGTCTATCTGACGATGATCGTCGTCAGTTCGCTGGCGTGGCTGGTCGCTACGAACTTGATGGGGCGGGGTGGCAGCATGCTCGGGGCCTCGGGCGCCGTCAACGGCGTGATGGTGCTGTACGTTCTGCACTATCCGCGTCGGCTGTTTTACTTTTGGGGCGTGTTTCCGGTTCCGGCCTGGGTGGTCTGTACCCTAATGATCGGACAGGATTTGCTGGGGTTCAATCGCTCGATCCAAGGCGGACGAGAACAGGTGGCCTATGCGGCGCATCTGGGAGGGGCCGTGTTCGCCTTCATCTACTACAAGACGGGTTGGAATTTCGGGCGCTGGCTGCCGAGCGCCCCGTCGTGGAAATCGCTCTCGTGGAAAGGGCTGAAAGGGCGTCCCAAGCTGCGGGTCCACAAGCCCGCCGCGCGCGAGCAGGATCTCGGCCAGGAAGTCGACCGCATCCTGGAAAAGATCTCGGCCCAAGGAGAATCGAGCCTGACGGCAGCCGAGCGCCGCACGCTCGAAGAAGCCAGCCGCCGCTATCAACAGAAGCGGCGCTAGACGCGCCGGCCGCAACCAAAGTCGCTCTTCGCGGGAGCGAAAAGACGTCTTTCCGGCCCTACTTGCGCCGATTCGCAGGCTGCTGAATCGTGATCTTGGTCGGCTTGGGCGTCGTGCCGAGATACGCGAACAGGTCGGCGACCTCGTCCAGCGTGAGCTGGTTCAGCAACCCTTCGGGCATCGCCGATTTCGTGCTGGGCGCGGTTTCGCTGATGTCGTCCTTTCGAACGGTCACTTTCTCGCCGTTGGCTTGCAGCACGGTGACGGCGCTGGCGCCTTGCGGCGCCACGAGGCCCGTGAAAGTCCGCCCCTCGGCGGTGACGATGGTTTTGCTGGCGTACTGGTCGGAAATGACCTGCGAGGGGAACAACAGCGACTCGAGAATCTCCTTGCGCTGAAACCGCTGGCTGACGGTGGTCAGATCGGGGCCGACGCCTTCTCCCCGGCTGCCGAAGCGATGACATTTGATGCACTGCGCCTTAGTGAAAATCGCCTCGCCTTGCTGCGGATTGCCTTGCGTCGCCGCGTCGCCGGTGAGAAAGCCGAGCAATTCTTGATGGCTCCATTTGGCTTCCGCGGAAGCTGCCGGAAGCTCGGGCGCCGGCTCGTCGGGGTAGTTTTCGCTAAACCACTCCTGCCAGGCGGCCAACGCCTCGTCCCACTTGGCGCCGGCGTCGGCCGGCTTTTCGCCCGTCCATTGCGAAAGCAACTTGACTGCCAAAGGCCCGCCGTTCTCGCCCAGCTTCAAACCGCAGAGAATCGCCTGGCGGATCGGCTCCGATGCTTCGGGCGATTGGTCCACGCGGGCCAGTTGGCTCAGCACTTCTTGCGCGGCGACCCCTTCGACGACCGAAAGCGAACGCACCAGCAGCGGCCAGTTTTCGCCGCTCGGCGCTTGGGCCAGCCCCATCGCCAGATCTTCGCGCCGTTCGGGGCTGGCCTCGTATTGTTCCCGCAGGTGCGCCATGGCCGCCGGGTCGCGGCTGCCGCCCAGCACGGCGACGATGCCCGTCGCTAATCGCTTCACGGCCGGCGACGGGGCGGCCGGCAAAGCTTCATCCAACTCGATCAGTTTCGACAACAGTCGCCCCCCGGGATCTTGGGGCATCGTCGCCAGTACGGCCAGGGCGCCGATCGGCCGGCGCGCGGCCTGGTCCAAGACCTGCTCCCGCTCGTCGTCGCTGAAATGCGAAACGAAATCGCGGCAGACGTTATCGACGTACCCCACGAAGCTGTGCCCGCCCTGCAATTCATGCGCCTGTTCGTAGAAGTCCAGAAGCGCGAGCTTTTGCTCGGACGTCCAACCCTCTTCGATGAACCTTGCATGAAAGGCGACGTGCAGCTTTTCTTCCGCCGGCAAGTCGCCCTGCAAGGCCTCGATGAATCGAGGGATGGCGCTAGGCTCCTGCAAATACGCCAAGATCCGCACGAGTTCGCGATTGATGCGCTGCACCTGGTCCGGCGGCTCGTTGGCCGGGTATTCTCCGCTGATTTGTCGGCACAACTCGGGCACGTTCTCGCGCGAGAGCCGCCCGGATTCCAAGCCCAACTGAAAGACCCGCAACAGGTCTACGAAATCGTCGTCGCTCAAGAAGCCGCCCATCAGTTCGCCGCCTCGAGTCAGAATCGCGTCGAGCGTGGTATTGGGCGGCTGCATGGCCAACAGAACGGCGGCGCCTCTTAGAAAAACCCGCGGACTTTCCGCCGCGACGACGGAGTCGGACCACGTTTCGAGCGGCAGGCGCTGCAAAGCGCGGCCGGCCGACCAACTCACGAACCGGTCGGCGTCGCCCAACAGTCCGATCAAACGGGCGGCCGGCGGGCGGTAGTCGCCGCGGGCCAACGATTCGCACGCCAGGCGCCGCACCGCGGCGTCGGAGTCGTTCAGAAGTTCGGCCAACCGAGTTCCGCAAGCCGGGTCGGCGTGAATACCCATCAAGTACGCGGCTTTGGCCCGCAACTCGGCGCGCGAGTCGCGAGAATACTTGACCAAGGCCCGCGGAGTCGGAAACGGTCCCACGAGTTGCATCAAATCGAGCGCCTGCACGCGATCGGTCGTGGGAAAGCTCGGATTGTCGGCGATGGCCGTTAGCTGCCGGCCCCATTCGGCATTGCCCAACGATTGCTGGATGCTGGCCACTTGCTGCCGGCCCCAGGCGCTTTGCAACTGCGGCTGGCGGATGGCCTGCATGGCGCCTTTCAGTTTGGGCTGCGGCGGCGCCTTGCCGGTCCAGACGATGCGGTAGACGCCGCCTTCCGTGCCTCGGCCGCCGGTGACGAAGTACAGCCAGCCGTCGGGGCCCACGTCCAAGTCGGTGGCATTCAACGGGCGGCCTTCGAGAAACACCTCGCGTTGGGCCTGATAACTGCCGCCCGAGGGCTGCATGCGAATCGCCACGATCGCGCCTTGCGACCAGTCGCAAGCGAACATCGCGTTGTGATATCGCGCGGGGAATTGATGATGATTGTAGAACGCCACCCCCGTCGGAGAACCGCGATCGGTTTCGATCGTCGCCGGCAGGTTATCCAGATAATAAGCGGGCCACTTGGCCCAACCGCTGCGCCAGCCGTATTCCCCGCCGGGAACGATGTGATCGACGCGCGTCGGCCGATACCAGGGCAATCCCAGATCCCATTCCATGTCGGCGTCGTACGTGAACAACTCGCCGTCTTTGTTGAAAGCGATGTCGTAAGGGTTGCGAAAGCCGCCCGCGAAAAGTTCCACCTGGGCGCCTTCGGTGTTGGTGCGCAGCACGACGCCGCCCGGCGCCTTGATGCCCGCGGCGTGGCCGTTGGCGTCTTCGTAGCGCGGCTGGAGCAGGTCGCCTTCATAATAGTGATGATGCGGGCTGGCGGCGTCGAAGGCCGGCTTGAGCTTGGTGTGGTTGCCGATCACCAGATAAATCAACCCGTCGGGGCCTAGCACCGGAGCGTGCGGCCCGTGCTCGCTGGCCTTGGCTTCGAACTCGAAGAGCAGCTTGATCTCGTCGGCCGCGCCGTCCTGGTCGTTGTCGGACAGTCGATAGAAGCCCATCCCCTCGGGGCCTTCGCCGACGGCGAAGATCTGGCCGTTGAGCGCCAGCAGCCCTTGGCAGTTCTTGATTTCGCTCGAATAGGTGGTGACGGTTTCGACCAACCCGTCCTGGTCTTTGTCGATGATCGTAATCAGCCCCTCGCCTTCTTGAGAGGCGACGATTTCGCCCCACTCGTTGAAGGTCATCGCAATCAGCGAACCGGAATCTTCCGGGGCGATGACTTGCTCGACGCGGAAGTCGGCGCCGAGCAGGAAGCGGCCGGCGGGCGGGGCCTCGTTGGCCACCTGGTTCGCCCAGGGTTCGGTCGGGCCGAACAGGCCGAAGCTGCGCGCGGGAACCCACTGCGAATCGTCGAACTCGGCGGTCTGCCAACCGGCGGCCTCTTTCAAGCTGGTTTTCCAGGAGGCGTCGGTCCCCAGCAATTGTTCGGCGCCGCCCCCCTCGACCGCGACGGCAAAACGCGCAACCATGCCGGCCGACTCGCCCGTCAGGTTCGTCGCCTTGATGGCAATCGAGTTCACTCCCGGCCGAATGAATTCCTCGACATCGTAGGTCTTGAACGACTTCCAGCTTTCGCCTTTGCCGACTCGCCGCCCGTTGATGTACGCCTCGTAGCGATCGTCGGCCGTGATTTGCAGCGTGGGCAACTCATCGCCGGCCAATTCGATCGTCTGGCGGAAATAGCAATCGCCCGCAGGAACCAAATCCTTGGCGTGGGCCGGCGACCAAATCCAATGCGTCTCCTTTTCGCCCGTTTGCGAATCGGCCGCGCTTTGGGCCTCGACGCTCGGACCTCGCAGGCCCAATAAAGCCGCCAGCAGGAGAAGCACCCGTTTTGCGGACCGAATCCGTTCGGCGTTCATAGCAATCGCTCGCAGTCAGAAAGGAAAACGAAAGGAAGCGCAAGCGCGAAATCCCGATATTTTGGGCGGGCATACGTTAGCGAGATTGGGCCGGGCGGGCAATGCGAACTTTTCGGCCGTTCGCAACAGGTTTTGCGCCTTGCCTTTGCCGCTTCCCTGCGGACTTTTAATTCCCTGGGCGCCGCTTCCAAGCCTCTCCGAGCGGCGCACGAAGCGCCGGGGAATCGAGCCTCGATAAGGGGCTTTCGCACGGGAACATCGCGGCGATCAGCCCCTGCGCATCATCCGCCGCCTGCGAGATGCGCGTCATCCACAGAGACTGTAGCAAGCCGGTCGAATCGAACAGCTCGGGCGGCAGACATGCTAGCACGCCTGCCGCGATCCGGCGGTTGAGATCGCTATTGGGACTCACCGCGACCACGCCTTGGAAGGCGGCCCGCAGCGATGCCAGCAGCAGCGGCCAGGCCTGGCTCTCGGTCGACCATCCCCGATGGTTGCGCAGGTCCGCGGCGAACTCCCGAGCGACTGCGGGGTTTGCGGCGAATTCGCTGACGTCGTGCTCGTCGCAGACATGCCCGATCAATAGATCGATCCAGCGCTCGGAGCGGCGCCGCAGTCGATCGAGTCTCAACGCCTCGTGCGATGAGACGCCAGGACCGTGGACGAGCAGCGTCAACACGCGGTTGCGGGCCTCGGCGTGGCCGAGCAGGATGCGTTGGGCGATCGGCGCGTTTTCTTCGGCGCCGTGCCGCCGGTCGAAGGCGGCCAAAACGGCCGTCCAGACGCGCGTCAGTACGTCGCTCAGGAGAATTTCTTCCAGCACGCTCGTCAGATGAACGTTCGGAAGCGGGGGCGTTGCGCCGCCCACGCCCGGAGCAAGGCGCCCGAGCGCACTCGTCCAACGGTCCAAGCGGCATTTCGACGCCGACCAGTATTCCCCCAGACCTTCGATCGGCAGCGCGGGCGGGCCGCTGCGAATCAACGCTCTTCCGTGCGCCGAGGCCAGGGCGGCCAACTCAACCAGTTCGCGACTATGCATGGAGAACCTATCGTCGGAGGGACGGGCGATCGGAGCGGCGAGAAGACGGTCGATTCATGGCTCTTAAAGCAACGCAAAGCCGGCGCCGAACTTATGCCGCCGCCGCGAGTCTTCGGCCTCCGTACGTCCTAAGCGCTGCGGAGGACAAAGCTTTGGCGAAAACGCGGTAGCGCGACGACTTCCGTCACGCGCCGGGAGCCATGTTGCTTTTTCGCAACATTTTTTCGTGCGCAGGGCGCTTTCCGCGTCCTCGACCCAGCGCCTTCGCGGTCGCCGAAACGGGCGAACCGCCGCGGCTACGAACTTGCCCAAACTTGGGCCAGCGCCACGAGTGTTTCCGCCGCCTGCGCCATTTCTTCAAGGCAAGTCCATTCCAGCGGCGAGTGGGGATTGTGTTCGCCGGTCGAAAGGTTGGGCGCGGGCAGTCCAAGCTCGGTGAACCGCGAGCCGTCGGTGCCGCCGCGAATCACGGTCAG